>CAZLPC010000120.1:0-8146 GCA_964561305.1 uncultured Anaerolineae bacterium | reverse complement strand
GCTCTTGTCTTAAAGGATGAAATCAAGATCCAATACAGTGGAAATAAGAAGAACGCCAAGATAGCAATTAAGAGTAGCCAAAAGATGATTTTGCCTGAGAAAACCTGATCCTGAACCCAATTTCCAATTCGCGAAAACATGCCTTGAAACGCTGTCATCATTCCTGTCCTTTAATGCTGCTTAACGAACGGATAAGGAGGTTGGCAAAAGCAATGATGACAATAAGCATAATATATCCATAAGCAGCACCCATAGCGGTGTCAAAATCGCCAAAGGCGAGATCGTAAACATACATGCTTGTGGTTTGCGCCGAACGCCCTGTACCGCCACTGTCTCCTAATAACACAAAGATAATGTCGATCATCTTGTAGGCATCCATGATGCGGAATATTGCGCCAATCAAGATAATGGGGGCAATCATAGGTAGGGTAATGTGGCGGAAGCGGAACCATGCCCCAGCCTGATCAACATCGGCAGCTTCGTATAGATATTTTGGCACGGCCGAAAGCCCCGCTAATGAGATTAACATCATAAACGGTGTCCACATCCATACATCAACCAGAACCACCGTCCAAGGAATGATTTCTCGACTGCTTAGCCACAAGTATGGCTCTTGCCCGGCGACGTTTATGAGCAGATAGTTAATGACACCTTCACCTTGCAACATAAACCGCCAAAACAGCGCGACTACTACTGGCGATAGCATCATTGGAATAAGTAGGATAGTCATGATGACACCCCGCCCTACGAAGGCCCGATTTAGGAGCATGGCAATACCAAGTCCCAATATCACTTCGATGAGGACAGCCGGGCCAACAATGCGTCCTGTGATGATGAATCGTTGCCATGCACGTTCTCTCGTCAGCAATGTTTCATAGTTATCAGTGCCGACATTTTCAATTTGGTCTTCTTTGGTGAATTGTGTCTGGTTTGTAAAACTGGCTTGTAGAGACCAAACCAACGGATAGATGGCGACGAACAACAATACTATTAAGGTTGGCAAAACAAACAGCAAGGTCATCCAACGATCGCTTAAAAAGCTAAAGCGTGGGCGACGCAATTGCCGTTTAGGGATGGGGTTATCGAGTTGTGAAAAATCTTTTGTAGCAGTTGCCATAACTGTGTTTCTTTCAAAAGATTATAGGGACGCTCATGGTACTAAAAGCTTCACCATGAGCGTCACCACATAGGTTATTCGTAGTTTTCGTCGAGAATTTCTTGTTGCTCTTCAGCAATTAGTTCAAGGGCCTCGGCCGGGTCCAATTGATCAGTAATTGCCAAGTTGAGGTATTCTTGTTGAATGCTCAACATTTGGTTGTATTCAGGCAAATTCCAGAAATCTTTCACCAACAAGTAGGCTTCGGAAAACGACGGGGTGTAGGGGGCAGCATTTTGGAACTCGTCGCTTTGGAGAATTGAAAGTCGGGCCGGGAAACCACCTTCGGAAGCCCAGCGTAGTTGAACTTCATCGGATTGCAGCCAACGAACAAGTTCAAAGGCCGCATCTTGGTTATCAGAGTATTGGCTAACGCTGATACCCATGCCGCCAAGGCTGATGAAGTGTTCGGACTCGCCGGGGACAACAGCAAAGCCAATATTGTCAGCAAATTCACAACTATCAGGGCTGGTAAACGCACCACCGAAGCCGTACCAGATTTCGACCATCGCCGTAGAACCATTGCACATCGCAGTGACGGTTTCATCAAATCCGAAGCTACCAGCACCTAGCGGTGCGGTTTCCCACAGTTGGTTAGCAAATTCGATAGCGCGAACGCCTTCTTCTGAGTTCAGCACACCCTCAACTTGATAGTTTTCGGAATCCCACAATTCGCCACCAAACGACCACAAAATATGGTTCCATGTTGTCGCTACTAGGTCTCCATCGGGGCTCCAGTGTGTGGCAAAGCCATAATTCACCAGATCGGATTCGGCGAAGAATTGGGCTTGCTCTAGCAGTTCTGTCCAAGTTTGGGGTGGCGCAAAACCAGCAGCTTCGAACAAGTCGGTGCGATAGACGAGCATCCGGGTATCAGTCATCAAAGGGGCAGCATACAATTGGCCGCTTCCAATCGGTACTTCACCATAGGCAGTCAACGCCGCAGGCACATAGTCATCCATGGGGAGATTTTCTTGCATCCATTCGGTCATCTCAACAACATGACCACCTTCGACCGCAGCACCCATAAATTGGCTG
Source organism: uncultured Anaerolineae bacterium (assembly GCA_964561305.1). Classification (GTDB taxonomy): domain Bacteria; phylum Chloroflexota; class Anaerolineae; order Aggregatilineales; family J027; genus J027. The sequence continues at coordinate 5,952 of CAZLPC010000120.1, read as the reverse complement.
TCTAAGATAGGAAGGTCGGCTCCGCTTTCGGCGGCAAAGTCAAGAAAAATCTGATCAAACCATTGTCCAATCGGTACGCAGGTTACGGTAACATCAGCGGCTTCGTAGTCATCGGTAATCCTGTCTAGGAGATCGCAAGGTGGCCATGCGAACCAGATGATCGAAAGCTCAGGGTTTTGAGCTTCGGCTGAAGGAGGAGCTGCATTCTCTCCACCCAAGAGCGGAATGAAAAGCATTACAGCAATTAGCGGGATTATAAGTTTCAGCAAAGCTTTGGACATTAGTAAAGCTCCTTTATGGGAATATTTATCGAAAAAATAAATAAAGCTTCTTCGCTAATGCGATGAAGATTTATTCCACAGTTTAAGTGTCCAGAACAAAAATGCTTTCTAGTGCAAGTGCAGTCGCTCCAATTAAGCTTGCTTCTGAACCAAGTGGTGCTAGTTCGACTTGCAAATCTTGTGTAGAGGCAGATGGTGATCGGTCGAGAATACTGCGCCTGATAGCAGCCAGAAACTGATGGCCGATATTGCTTACGCCTCCGCCGATCAATATAAGTTCTGGATCAAGAAAATTTACGATGTTGCTAAGGGCTTTCCCGATAGCAGTGCCTGTACGATCGATAAGGTACAATGCTAGTTCATCCCCTTCAATCGCAGCGGTGGCAACATCGCGTGCTGAAAGCGAATCAAAATTGCCCGAAGCTAACATCGAGTTTGGAAATTTACTGGCATAAGCAACTGCCGCTTGGGCGAGGGCGTTGCCAGATGCAACGGCGTTTAAAGGATGTATTTCTATACCTCCGGTTTGTGACAACATGTCGACCTGAGTTTGACCAATATCCCCCGCACGACCATTAGCCCCATAGTAGATTTGACTGTTGAGGATTACACCTGCATCAATATGTCGTCCGACTTTCACATAAATAAAATTTTGAAAGTCATTTCCGCGTCCTTTGCGTAACTCTCCAAACGCCATTGCGTTGGCATCTTTTTCTACAACAACGGCTGCATAAGGAAAAGTTTGATTGATGATAGTGTTGATCTGATAGCCTCCCCAACCGGGCATTAGGGGGGTCTCAAAAGGCGTGCGCGTCGCTGGATCAAGTGCGCCGGGAACCGTAATGCCAAAGCCATAAATTTTGCCAAGCGGGATAGAGAGTTGTTCTATACGGTCAAGTACAAGCTGGCAAATACTTGAGATGATTTTGTCGGGCCCATCCTTAATATTGATGGGTATCATTCGCCGAATGCGGATGTGCTCTGTGAAGTCCACAAGGGCAATATCAAGCTTCGTAAGTCCAATAGTTACGGTGACGACGTATCCAAATTGTGGATTAAAGCCAATATTGCGTGGTCTGCGTCCACCAGATGATTTTCCATCTTCAAGCTCAACCAAGATGCCTTCTTCAATTAAATCGTTCACGACGGCTGTTATTTTTGAAGCCGAATAGCCTATTGCATCAGCAATGCTAGACCGTGACAGAATATTGTGTTGCCGCAGTGCTTGTAGCGCACCGAATTTGGCGGCTGGCAAGGCAAATGGTGCCACCTTTTCTATCGAGCTGCCAAATGGATTATTCCTAATCGGATCTGCTTGATTTGAATTTTTCACCAAAGTTGCCTTGAATTGCTTCAAAACTTGATTATTTTTGAGAACTACTTTATAAAATATAGCAACACTTTATTTCTGTCAAATAAAAACTTATTTTAGTTATAAAAATAAGTTTTATAATCTAGTTTTATTCAAATGTATAAGAAGACTTTATATGTACGATCCCAAGCCTGAACATAAATTCGTTATTTGGTTATAGTCTGTAGAAAATGTAGGGTATTGCCACCCTGTGACGTAGCTAACATGCTGGAGGCGAGCGAATTGAGGGTGAATAGCTGGCATGTGAAGTGGCGTAACATATTCAATTTGTTGGGATCACTAAAAACGCCTTAACAGCGTTTTTTAAGTTCTTGGAGAAAGAATGGAAACATCTATCATCTGTGTGTACAAATGATAGATGTATAGATAGGGGATTTAGCTTTCTTTGTGTGCTTCGTCAAATTCGCGTTGTTGCTCGTGTTCGATCACTTCTTCGCGAATGGTGTATTCAGGAGCACCGATAAAACCACCTGCCATGGCGGCAAACGAACCCATCACCATGCTCATAAAGACGACCCCTGCGGCCAAGGCAACTGCTTCGGTCACATCCTCGGTAACATTTTCGAGTGTCTCTTCGGTTTGGAGTTGAAGGGCATCAAATTCAGCTTCCCATTCAGTTAGCAAATCGCGGGCTTCTTGTTCGGTCAGATTAGTATTCGCGACTATCACGTCAATTACATCTTGACGCTCTAGATCGTCGCGTGAACCATCAGTGAGCAAGCGAAACAGTGCTCGCTCAATTTCTTCACCCGCTACTGAGGGATCTCGAGCAATATTACTGGCTGCATCGCTAACAATATCACCCTCTTGATCGCTGACTTGTATATTGTTCTCGGCGGCCAAGTTACGTGCTTCAATTCGAATGGACTCCACCGAAAAATCTCGGTCTTCAATGGCATCAATAGCTATAGGGACAACAGTTTCGACACCACCATCCAAAACATCGAAACCTGTACTAACGGCTCCAGCGGCCCCGCTAATGATACTGCCAGTGGCGGATGTAAAGAGCCAAAGTGTTACCAATGTCACCAAACTCCATACCAAAAAGCCATGAATTAGCCCATCAAGTTCTATCGGCGAACCAGCCAAACGGCCAGCGATCCAACCACCGGTAAACAAAGCCAAAATATTGGTAACGGCCAGCCAGATAATTACGCCTGCTTCAGGGTCAAAGATAGGATCGGCATTAAAGTCGATCATAGAAGTAAGAGTTGTTGCACCGATAGCCAAACCCAAAATAGACATACCCAGCATCAGTACCAGTGATGCCAGTGTCCCGCCGATAACTGCTCGCAATGAAGCGCGATTTAGTTGCCAGTTTTGGTTGTACAATTCGCTTTCAAGCTCTATATCATAAGCAACGTTAATTGGCCGACGCGCTACCTGAATGGGGCGTGTTGTGGGACGCGGTTGACCCGATAATGGGCCGCGCCCTAAATTTGTGTTGGTTGTCATATAGACAATGTCCTTTCCTATAGATTTTCTTATGATTTAGGTTAAGATTCGTCCACCAAAAAAGATTGCCAAGACAAACAGCACTAAGAAGACGAAGAAGATAATCTGCGCTAGGCCGGCTGCTGCACCAGCGATGCCACCAAAGCCCAATAAGGCCGCTACTACGGCGATGACCAGCAAAAGCAAAGCAATTTCTAACATGGATGCCTTCCTTTGATTTGATTCTTAAAAAGTATCCTTACTTTAAAGAATCTAGCCATCATCCACATGAGGGATATAGCGCATTCTGGCTTAGTCCATGCGAAGGAACACCGCATAGGCTACATGACCTAATCGGTCTAAGCCCATGCTCTACTCTCTAAACTGCCTGATACAGTCATAAGTGAGCACTGTGATTCAATTGCTACCAATAAAAAACTATCTGCTCTACATTTCTTCTTGAGTCATGGAATCCATTGAATGCTCTGCAAGTTACCTTTAGCACCATCTGAGAAATCGAGAACTTCGATAACGGTCGCACTTGCCAAATCCCAGATACTGACGCTATTAAAATTAGTCTCAGAAGTTTCAATCCAAGCGACATAGCGTTGATTAGGTGAAATAGTGTATACAGATTGATTGACTTCATAGGGATCGATCAAGGTTGCTGGATAGGTGATGGTGTTTGTTAAGATCTCTTGAGTTCCATCAGGTAAAACTCGTATCAATTCTGCTGTAAGTGGTTGGTTAACGTCGCAGTTCGGCTTGAACCATCGCAAAAACAAAAACGATCCATCATTAAGTGCCTGAACTGCGTCCAATGCCTGCGTATTGTCCATATTCAAGACAAGTTGTTGTTCACCTGAAGTAGGGAGATAGCGATCAATGTACCATATGGAACAGAGGTCGCCCTGAACATGGGCTTCCGGAAAGCTAACAAACAGTAACGTTCCGTCATCAAAAGCGTCAATCGGCTCTATATAATTCACGCTTTGCGACAACTCAAAATCTAAAGCAGCAAGCTCATTTTCAAATAAAACGATGCTCTGAAACAGGCCACTACCTGCTTGTGTGTCAATGTCAAATAAGGGCTCACCAAAGTTGCTTTCTGGATCGTATAAGAAAATAGGGCTCATTAAACCAGTTAGTGGATCTCCAACAAGAAAAATGAAGCGTCCGTCCATCAGCCACGCCATTGTATTTTTGTCTACACCTAAAACACTGTCACGTATTTCGCCGTCTGTAAGGTTTACCAAGATAGCTCTTCCGTTAGTTTCTTCGATAACTATCCATGTTTTATCAGGAGACCAACTCAAGATTCTTCCCCTCCGCGAAATTACTGTACTATTTGTATTTTCCAGCGTCATTACATCAAACTGCAAAATTACTTCATCTCCATTATCGTCCCGTGCTATAACGGCAATCTCCTGCTGATCTGAGGAAAGAACAGGCTCAGAAATGATATTTCTCGTTAAGACCTGTTGCTCGCTTCCGTCGAATGTTAGGGCGATTAGGGTATCATCTTGGACGATCAGTAAACGCCCATTGAATTCATTGGCCTGAAGTCGAGGGCCAATACTCAGAGCGTCATCAATCTTTGCTATATTTTCGGTGTGGGCTTGGTACAGAGATGTGGTTGCCGTGACTGAATTGACACCATTATCTGGCTTGTTCCAAAGCGATAGCACTACAAGTAGTACAATTAATGCAACATATTTTATGCTCATTAGTGAAGCTCCTCATTTTTCGTTGTTGTTTTAGCGTATCATCAAGTTGCTCTATAAAAATGGGGGTCAGGGTAGGGTGAAGATGAAAAAGTACTATTGTTCAAACCGATCACAGCTAGAAGTCGAGTATGGAATAGCGACGTTGACGATAGTATTATATTTAATTTAGTTTAAGATATACTAATGAGCATTAGTAGGGGTTCACCCCACAGTGCCATTGCCAACGTAGATATTCCACCTATGATTTGATCGTTCATCTGTGCGGCTATGGCATAGTTCGCGGATTTCTATGCGACGAATGTGCTGACGATGAGGGAGCAGAACGGCATTTGTTTGCCAAATGTGTATGGCAAATTGAAAGCCACTATAAGTTGAGTAAATTCATTTTTACGACGGCGTATGATTGCGTGATGTGCTCTTGTTCAAGACGAAGATTTTGTTCAGCAATATGTTGTGCCACTTGTAGCTCAGCATCCGTCAAATATTCAAAACGTTCATGGCTTGAGGGTGCGCCAGTCACAATATAATCACGATGTGCTTCTAAAGTCTCAAAATCCATCATTACTGATTGGGTGTGGGGCAGCCAGCTGCGTAAGCCCGACAAGATTTCAAAGCCATAGACATCTATATCTCCCCAATAGATAACGTCGCACACATTCAACCAATCAATAGTAGCCAATGAATGAACGCCAAATCCACTGCCAAATATGCCGACGGTGTTGGCCAAAGGCGGCAGCGTCAACAAATTAATGAGATTCTCGACAATAATCACGCGCTTGGGCTTAATGTGTTCTCGTAAAAGGTGCGTGGCTTGCTGAATAGGCAAAGAAATGTCGTCCAGCCTTAGCCCATACAGCCAAACGAGTTGTTCTTCCAATAACCGTAAGCGCACTAAAGTGGGCACATTTTTAAGCCCAAAATATTGATTAAAGTCTTTGGCGGTAGGGACTATTGCATCGGATGGCAGCAACTCGTTTAACAGACTTTGCAAAATGCGTGTGTTCTTTTCAATGAACTTGGTATGCACTGGAATATCAAGCTCGCGCAGGTAGACATTGGGGCGAGGATGCTTTACAAAATAATCGCACACCAGCAATAAGTTATCCCATTGTCCACAATGCTCAATCACAATATGTGG
>CAZLPC010000119.1:6450-8164 GCA_964561305.1 uncultured Anaerolineae bacterium | reverse complement strand
TTTAACAAAATGGACGACCCGACCATGAACCAGACTGCAAGTAGTTCCAAGTTTTCGTTAAGTGTTGACAACTCAATTGCAAGGGCAAGGCTAATGAGGATGGGTCCCCACATCAGCGCACCAATATGCACAAAGCGCAAATACTTCGGATAAGATGGGTTTTTCTGGCGAATAACCGCCGCCGGAATGCCTGTCAGCAAGCCGTAGGCAATATTCAAAACACCTGCCAGAATGAGAATTTTCGCTGCTGTTTCCATTTCCTGTTCCTTCTCCTAGCCTCATGATCTTCAAGAACTTCACGTTACCAGATGGCCCGTAAAGCCCTTGCTTTAGCTATGGGTACTATAAGGCGCTCGAGTTTTTTGCCTCAAATGTGGTATTATGTTAATACTTAATGAGGTTCACTACAAGTAAAATTGGGGAACCTCATTAGAAAATCATGGGTTGGGGCATCAACCCTGTCGGAGACGGTGTAAGACGGGCCTAGCCCGCCACCGTTGTTGATGGCAAGAATCGCCTGTCTTTAAGCATGGGGAGTATGTCAACTAAATAGCTCGTTAATTAGCAGCAAAATATCGCTTTGAATAGGTACGAGAATTTGTGTGCCATCGGGTAACGACTGAATCAGCACGCTTTCATAGTCTATTGTAGCATTCACGATATTCTCGCGGGGGACTTCTTCAATAAAAGGAGCCAACCCCAAAATTTCATTAAACGACAGATCGGTTTGCACGTTTTCGCTGATGCTGCCCCAAATGGTCGTGGCGTTGAGCAGTAGGCTGGTGAGGCCCGTCACCGAAACAATCTTGGTACGGATCGCAAACATCACTTCTTGTTGGCGGGCAGCGCGATCAATATCGCCGTTGGCGGTGGCCCGGGTGCGCGAATATTCAAGTAGCCGCTCGGAGCCAACCATTTGGCAGCCCGCGTCAAAATAAATAGGCCGAATACCATAGCTTCCATCCGGATATTTTTGATCGTCTATCGGTTCGGGTGGGCACACCTCTACTTCACCGATAGCATCTGCAAAAGTCAAAAACGCATCGAAGTTAATCAACACATAATATTGAATGGGTATCCCCAACAACTCAGAGACCACACGTTTGGCAAAAGCCGGCCCTCCACCGGGGTATTGGTTAATCTCGCCAACGATGTTAGCCGTATTGATTTTACCCTGCCCCAAACCCAACGGAAAGTTCACATAGATATCACGCGGAACGGAGAGAATTACGCCTGTTTTAGCCGCCGGATTCAAACTGAGTACAATCATTGTATCGGTCGGAAAAGGTCCGGTTTCACCTTCGCGTTGATCAATCCCCAATATCAATAAATTGATGCGTTGAGGGCCAAAGCTAGCGGCTTGTACATCGCTGGCCACTTCGGTCGGTGGGGTTTCAGTTTGAAGCGGTGCTTGGGTTGTGTCATCGGGAGCTAAATCGGTTGCTATAATACCCGTTGGTTCATGCACTGGCTCAGTAGGAATCGGCGTGGCTAGGGTCGCTATGGGTTGTGTCAAAACGGGGGCTTCACTATCAGCAAAATTGTCTGGCAGTTCGGGCTTGGCTGCGCCCGTCAGCAATTCAATCGTGCGCCGCGCATCTATGCCTTCTTCTAGCGGCGCGATGTTGTACTCGCCATAACTGATACTGATCACCAGCACCGCCAGCGTGAAGGCGATGATGACCAGCGCGACGGGCAACACCCGCCGGTCGAT
>CAZLPC010000119.1:0-6440 GCA_964561305.1 uncultured Anaerolineae bacterium | reverse complement strand
CGCGGGTACGTTCGCGGGCTTGGGTATAGCTCGCGTAGCCACCCAACACAGTAAGCGCCACTGAAAAAAGTATCCATGCCAATAAAAAATTTGCGGATAGCCGCATGTACCTACCTCCGTTGATTGATCATCGAAAGCGATTAAAACACAGCGCCTATCCACACGTCAAGCCATCATTGGCCATTGATACCCTGACAACTCTAACCGTTTAGCGGCACAACCAATTGGTAGCTACAATCGGTCAAGTTATCTAATTGGCCCGACTCATGCACATAGACAGTATCTTCAATGCGAATGCCCCACCCTTTATCAGGATAGTAGAGGCCGGGTTCAATTGTCACTACATCGCCTACCTTAAATACGACATGATCGGGAGTGTAGTGGCTGATGCCGGGCGCTTCATGCACATCTAGGCCCAAACCATGCCCCAAGCTGTGGGTATAGCCTTCGTCGGTGCCGGGCTTAGAACGACTGGTCGGGTGGCCATGCGCCTCAAAAATATCGCAGACAAGGTGTTGCAGCGTTTTGGTGGGTTGCCCTACCGACAACGCCTCTAATGACTGCGTGAGTGTGTGCATCACTAGGTCATAAGCATCTTGCACTTCTGGGGTGGCATACCCCAACGACCATGTGCGCGTCATGTCGTGATAATAGCCCCCACCAATTGGGCGCGGAAAGAGATCAAATACAATCGTTTGTCCAGTCTTCAACACTTGATCGGCCTCGCCCCGACTGTGCGGAACAGCCGCATCACGCCCCATCGCAAAAATCATACCTTCTGAATCTTCCATGTCTAGTTCCATCAGCTTCAGGCGCACATAGCGTTTTACATCGCCAATTGTTAGCGGCTTGCCCTCGGCATCTACAACCGTATCGCCCTCGGCCCGCATTGTCGAAAGCCACTCGCGGGTGCGCGACATCGCCAAGCTAGAGCGCCGCCCCGACTCGCGCAAGCCCTCAAGTTCATCGGCATCTTTGGTGCGCCGCGCTGCCGCCAAAATGGTGACATCTTCATCCTCAACCAACTCAATGGTATCGGCAAAATGCTCTTTTAGTGTATTAAAAAATTTGAAGCTATTCATAACAGGCGCTGTACCATAAAAAGCCACCCGTCCCCGAATATCTAATTTTTGTACCATCGCACGAAAGAACTCACGCTGAATGGCGCTGCTATCGCCACCATGTTCTTGCAAAATGCGGGCCAAGTCAAACTCAAACATATTCATGACGGGATAGCCGCTTTTCTTGGCTTCATCAAGCTCCATACCCGACACAATCAAAACAGGGTCTTGTCCGCGCTTTTTTATCACCGAAGCAGTGGCATGAACGCCGCGTGTCAAATATTGGCGATCAGAGTCCTCGGTTTCGGCGGCCCGAATGATCAGCACATCAATGTTACGTTCTTCCATTAAGTGGTCTAGGTCAGATATCATGATGGGTTGCTCCGGATGGTTGAATGAAAAGAATCATTGAGGGTACACAATTAGCCAATATCAAGTTCATCTTCATAATAGTAGCCTTCGCGCAGGCGTAAAAACGCCTCCATAACAACGATGGCCAACAGCAAAACAAAAGCAATGGGCCACGTTAGTACCCGTGCGATTTGTAACCATGCACAAGCACACATAAACACCCCAAACCACAGACTTTCGCGCACAATAACACCATCGGCCACAAATTCGCCCGCAAACCGATAATTTAAAAGGCGAATAAAGGGCAACGATGTGCCAACTGTTGCAATATAAAAAAGCACGAAAAACAACCAGCGTGGGCCGGGCGTGGGAATGATGTTGCGTACCAGCAAAAAAATACCACCCCATCCCACCAAAATCATAAACGCGGCTGCCAAATTTAAACCATATTGAGAGGTATCTTGATTGGTCATGCTATCAATTATAGCAGGCTGGCGCAAAATGGTGTATGATATCGGTCGTTAAATTTTGGGAATCATCGTGAGGAAACCCGATGGCGACGAACGCAACTACATGGTTTTATCAAGAGCCAGAAACAGGCCGCCCCTATATGATCTCAGAGCGCCTGACCCATACGTTCTGGGGCAACCGTCTAAGCGGCATTTATTTGAAATGTACCCGCGCCGAATCGCCGTATCAAGCGGTTGGTGATTGGCGTGGCATTACGGTTGAATTGGAATGGGAAGTCAAAAACCGCTTTTTGCTACGCACCCCCCAAGAAGAACGCGGTCTGATCACCGTTTGTAGCGAGATTTTGGGACTCTCGCCTACACTCTCCTACACCGATAGCGACAGTAAATTTGTAACCGAGTGGTACCTAGACGACAGCACCGCCAAGCATCGCATTCAAGAAATTCAAGGCAACGCCAGCTATACAATGGTGCGTCGTCGTAATCGTTAGCCATTAGTTGTTAGGAAATTGGATGCCTGTTTATGATTTAGATGCCGACCATAAGGCATTTGTAGCTATGGTAGACAACCTTGTGCCATATATTTATGACAAAGAGTTGTTTGGCCAAATGCCCAACCGCTTGCCACGCCTGACGCTGGGTGGCTTGCTGATGCGGCAGCATCGTATTGGGGCTTTGCGCCACGAGATGAAGCCAGAGCAAATATTGGCTTTTGACGATGCCATTGTTCGCTTAGAAAAAATACGTTATGAGTGGTTAAACCATTACAAAGATAAGCTGTTGCAAGAGTTTCAGTCGCGGGTAAATGCCTTAACTTTTTTTGTCGAAGATTGCGAACAAAGCTGGCAGTCGTGCGATGCCAATTGGCCCAATGAAGCCGAGAAGCGTACTATTGTGGCCCATCTGGCCCAAGAAGCCACCTTGCAAGGCATTTTTGAGATAGAGCAGCGTGCTATCCTTAACAAACTCGATCAAAAGCTGCGGCGTTTCTCCCGCGAGAGCGAGTTTTTATGGGACAACCGTCTAAAAGATGCTTATCCTATGCCCAATTATTGGTGGCTGCATGGCCGACCGGGCCGCCAAGATACACAAGACTAATTTAGTCACCGCCTGCCTGATCCTATTTTGCTATTGGCAGGCGGAAAACGATGCACTAACAATCACATAGCCTTCTAGGGTTTGTGAAATGCGGCGGCCCCCAATGGTGGTCTGTATATTGACATAAATAATGTATAAGCCGGGTGTAAGGCCTTGCGTATCGGCATAGACACGCACCGAATCGCCAATGTCGGCAGTAGTTGGCTCGGTAAATACTTGGGGGCCGCTAAAAGAGATGGCTGGTGAAATATCGACGGCAAACTCGCCGGGATACCCAACATTTCTCACCTCAAACTCTCCCACCTGCACCAACCCCAAGCAGGTCTCGCCGACCTCAACCGTCATTTGGTTGGCCACCAAAGACATTTCAGGAACCAATTGGGCCGGGCGACGGCTCATGGTTGCCACCCGATTAAAGGCGATGGTTGGCTCGCCGCGGCTATTTAGCAACGAAAACCAACGCATGTGATTACAAGGCGACAAGGCTTCTAGCGGCAACAACGACCAATTCAGATTCCATAAAAAAGTTGGCCCCACCCACTCCCAATAGCGATCTGCAAATTCATAAGCCCGCACAATATAATCTGCCTGAGTTTGGCCATCTACTTGCATCCATACAAACTCGCGCAGTTGGGGATCACTGGCCGAACAAGCAATGCCGTCTTCGGATGGATTGCGAAGCCAACCGAACTCGGTCAGCCAAATTTGTTTGTTATCTAGCTCAAACTCGACCATTAACTGACGGAGCAATTCGACGCGCCGAAAATTAAGCACGCCGGGGGCGGGTTCTTGTTCGGGCGGGGCATTAAAGCCATAAGGATGATAGCCAAACACATCAAAATAATCGCCTGCGCCCAATTGAAACATCTGGCGGGCAAAGTCTAAGTCATCCATAGAACGATCCGAGTTGCCAGTAGGCGCTAATCCACCCGAAACAACAATGATCGCCGGGTTAACTGCTTTAATTTCGGCATAGACCACGCGCAACATCTGAACATATTCGGCGGGATTGGGGCCGCGTGGCCACTCTATGCTTAAATTTGGCTCGTTATGCACCTCAATTGCATCTACACCCAACGCATTTAGCTCAATAATACGGTTGCGGGCATCAATCCGAAATTGGTTCCAGTCGCTGGGCCAGCCAAAATCCATCCGAAAAAGCACTTTTTTATCGGCAAACTGTGTCACTTGAAAAGGCTCATATACCTTCACCCAGTCCATTTGCAAGCGATTGACCAACGTAGGGTCGCCACCGCCTGCATACGGCGCAACATGAATGCCATACCCTAAATGAGGGCGTGGCAATTGGGGGGCGGGCGCAGCCTCAGTATGGTGGGATGTGGCCGGAAAAGCCACCATCAGCGTCAAAAACCCCAAAAATAATATTAAAAATGATCGCATTAGCGTTGTTGCTCCTCAAAAAGTCTAAAGGCTTTTTGGATTAGGCGACGGTGTGCTGCATCTAATTGTAGCGTATCTGACCAAACTTCATCTTGACGGAACCATTGCAAGCGGGCCGACTCGCCTTTGGCCGGCTGCAAATGATGTGGTTGGTGGGTTTGCAATACATACCGCAGATCGAGGTGTAAATGCTCAGGGCGGGTGACTGTCATAGGAATAGAATGCACATCTACATCTATCAGGCGTGGCCCATCACCTAAAAATGACAGATCATCCAGTCCCGATTCTTCATGGGCTTCACGCAAGGCTACCGCCGCCATATCAGTTTCAGCATCCGGATGGCCGCCAAATTGCAACCACCGCGCTAGCTTTTTGTGATAATGCAGCAAAATATTGCCCTCAGCATCCAACACCACCGCCGAACCAGTGAAATGACAATCCGCGCACAATGGGCTAAAAATCATGGGGTGCTGTTCCATCAGCGTTAAAATAAGCGCAACATCAGCAGCTTCTTTGTCATCGGAAGGATGATGGCTATTCAGCAATGCACGGGTCTGCTGAAAGGCCGCCGCAAATGTATACCGATATAACTCTTGTAGCCATAGATGCAAAGTGGCCCGTTGTTCATGGTCAGATTGGTTGTCCCATAGCGGCAAGGTGGCATGGCACGACATAGATTATCATTTATCCCTGTGATTATTAACGGCTGATAATTAGTGTAGAAAAAACGGCGCTGTTTTGCCAGTTGGGGCTTTGCTACAATGGCGCTGGCATTGTTAAAGAAGGAAAACCACGCTTGAAAACATCATCTGCTAGCATCAATCGCACCACATTATGGCTTATGGTTGCATTGTTATGGGGGTTATGGGCTGTGCGAGCGCACAATATCCTCGCTATGCCCATCTTTGTAGACGAAAGTCTGCATATTATCCGCGCCCAAGTGGTTTTTGAATTCACCGATGCCAAAGCATCATTTTTGCTGGCAAAATTGCTGCTCTACTATTATTTAGGGTTGTTTAGTCCACAAGATGTCGGTGGGGCATGGCTTTCGCGCCAAGCCGTCACGCTGCTAGCACCCCTTAGCGCAGCCCTAAGCTATCGGTTGGGTGTGATGCTGTTTAAGCGCCATGAAGTTGGCTTGATAACGGTTGTGCTGGGTAGCATTTTGCCGTTTTATTTATTTTTTGACCGTATGGCCTTGGCCGATCCATTTGCATTGGTGTTTTGTGTAACCGCTGCTATGGCAGCCTATCGCTTGGCCCAACACCCCAGCAATCGGCTCGCCTATCTGACAGGGCTGGCCTTGGGTTTGGCTATGCTGGCCAAACTGACTTCTGCGCCATTGATGGCCCTGCCCCCATTGGCGGCTTATCTTTTTGGCGGCTGGACATGGCCGCAATATTGGCGCTATGGGTGGCGTGTGGCTGTGATGATAGGGCTGTGTTTGTTGCCTTCGCTAACCTATATGACCTATCAAGAAATCAATCCACCCGACAACAAAGTTGAAGCTGTCGAACAAGATTTATTCCTATCGGCTGAACGCGGGCGTGTGGATCAAGTTGTACACAATCTCGAAAAATATAGCGAAGCCACCCGCGCCATGTTCACCGATCCGTTATTATTGTTGATGATTTTAGCCATTGGCTGGCAGACTATTCGCACACCGCGCCCTGCACTCTATTTGCTGGCTTTTACGGTGCTGATTTGGCTACCGATCACACTCACATCGGCCCGACCCAGCACGCGCTATTTGGTGAATGGCGTTCCGGGGGTGTTGATTTTGGCAGCAGCAGGTATTTTTAGCTGGTGGCGGTTACTGATTGTGCCCAACACCACCACACGCACTATGGCTCGCGCTGGTATCTTCTTGATTGGCTTTTTATTGGCATGGTGGGTTATACAAAGCGCCCAATTTATTGGCAATGCGTGGCAAGACCCAGAAGCATTGGCGCTGGCCGACCGCGACATCTGGGAATATTATCAAAATACGGCGGCGGGCTATCCTTTACAAGCTGTTGCTGAAGATGTTCAAAATTTACCCCCACTCGCCAATCACCCA
>CAZLPC010000118.1:7549-8271 GCA_964561305.1 uncultured Anaerolineae bacterium | reverse complement strand
GCAAACACCCACCATCACCCCCGAAAAATTTACCGAGCGTAATGATGTGATGAAAATTTTGGGTGCGGCTCTTGATGATGCCCTTACCGTGCGCCAACGGACTGCCCTTGAAGCGGTGATTTTACAGGGCATTCCGATAGATGTTGTGGCCGAGCAGCTAGATAGCAACCGCAATGCCCTGTATAAGCTGTTGCACGATGCGCGTAAAAAGCTCCGCAGCCATCTAGAGCAACAGGGCGTTCAGCTAGAGTATATCCTGCGCTTGTTCGAGAGCTAACGATAGGGTGGCAACCAACCAAAAGGGGCTTCATCTAGCGGATCAAGATCAACAACGCGGCTGCCTATACTGGGCGGGCGTAAAAGCGGCTGTTTGTGGCGATATTTGGCGGCAATGCGGCGTAGCTGGCTCGCATATAAAACACGCCCCTGATAGCGCGATGGGTTAAGGGCGATGCCTGCCAAACCACGCGCCGCAACATCAGCAGACATCGGCAGATAGCGCCCAATGATAAAGTTGATCGGAACCAAGCGCCCCACTAAGCCGGCCATGCTCAAAAATGGGTGTCCTTGTGGCGGAAACAACGCCCCCGCCCGCACAATCGCCCAATCTACTCCGCTGTTTTGTAAATAGGTTTCAGCATCGCGCTTATTACGCACATATTCACCCGATAGTTCTAATGGGCGCACCACCGTGCTTAACAACACTACAAAAGGCACACCAT
>CAZLPC010000118.1:0-7539 GCA_964561305.1 uncultured Anaerolineae bacterium | reverse complement strand
CACGTTGCGGGCCGGAACTAAATTTAATTGATAATGAGTAAGGCCTTCTAAAGGATTGGCCCGAGTGCTGCCCACCAAATGAATAATAGCTTGATGATTGCGGGCGCGGCCCTTTAGGCTAGCAGTATTCCAAACATCTGCCGATGTGATGGTGATACGGTCGGCGATGGATTGCAGCAAATCTTGGCGCTCAGGCTGCACCAATGCCGTCACCTGTACGCCTGCTGCCAACAACGCCGACATTACCCGATAGCCTAAAAAGCCTGTTGGCCCCGTCACCAACACCCGTAAGGGACTGCTCATTCCGGGTTTACTCCGTCCGAGTTGAAATTATCTACGGACACATCTTCAAAATGCCATGTCCGCAAATTGTCTAAAAATTCGTGGCGTGTCAGGTCTAAATGGACAGGTGTAATAGAGACATAGTTATGATAGACAGCCCAAATGTCTGTGCCTTCTTCTTCAAAATCACCAACGGGTGGCACGCCTGCAATCCAATAATAGGGTTTGCCAAATGGGTCTTGGCGGGTATCCAAAATGTCGCGATAGATGCGGCGGCCTTGGCGCGTAATTTGCACACCAACAATTGGCTGGCTGGCGGCAGGAAAATTCACATTTAAGATTGTTTGGTGCGGCAGTCCATGTTCTAGCACTTGGCGTATAATTTGTTGAATATAAGGGATACACTGGTCATATTGAGCATCGGGGCGGCGCTCATCCAATGAAAAAGCAATGCCCAAATAGCCAAAAATAGCGGCCTCTAGTGTGACACTAACCGTGCCGCTATAGGTCAAGTCTTGCCCTAAGTTTGGCCCATTGTTAACCCCCCCCACCACAATATCAAATTTGGTGTCTACCAAG
Source organism: uncultured Anaerolineae bacterium (assembly GCA_964561305.1). Taxonomy (GTDB): domain Bacteria; phylum Chloroflexota; class Anaerolineae; order Aggregatilineales; family J027; genus J027. The sequence goes on along the minus strand of CAZLPC010000118.1, from coordinate 6,678 downwards.
CCCATCAACGCCAACGCCACACAGTCCGACGGCGCACCATCTACTGCAAAAGCCTTTACTTGTGGCGGAAAAACGTTGGCTGTAGGCACAGCCCGTAATGGGTTGTGCATGGTTTTATGGTGGCCGCTAGCGCTTTGGTTGTCTTTGGGGGCAACTACTACTACCTCGCCGCCCAAGCCCAAAGCCGCATCTACCAGCGTGCGAAGGCCGGGAGCAAAAATTCCATCATCATTAGAAACCAAAATATTTGGCATTGTTCTCGTGTTTTCCTATTCATCATCCCCAAATAAAGACATCTGTGAACGTGTTGTAGTTGTGGGCGGCGGTGGCACTTCTAACTCAACTTCCAAAGCAGCAAGTGGAAGGTTGTCTGCCACTTCCAAACTGTCCTGCAATACCAACACTAGATCTTCTGGCTCTAAGGCTATTTCTGCTTCTGGATAAGCGGTCTCATTGTCGTCTGATATTTTGATTTCATCGCTTTCAATCATGACGATATCGTTTAGCGGTGAAAATTCTGGTGAGTCTATTGGCGCAGGCAGTATCTCTAGCCCAAAGCGTTCAGCGGCTTCCATGCGCCATGCTTCGACCATTTCAGTCGAAACCCCAGCCCCCACCAACACAGTGCGTAGAGTTGGCTCGGTAATGTTATCACCAGTTTCTAGCACATATAAATAGTGCGAATGCAGGCAATCGCGCCATTCATCATAAAAAATGCTGTGCTGATCCGCCATTGCTCACAAAATCTCCACTTGCTCGTGCATATCGGGAACTTTCACATTTTGCAGTTCTAGCTCACTTTTTAGGCGTATCTGCAAAGCGGTGGCTTGCGCTAACTCGCCATGTACTAAATAGACTTGGCGCGGCAATTTTTCCATGCCACCAACCCACCCTACCAATTCATCGCTATCGGCATGGCCAGAAAGTGCATTAAGCGTTTGTACCTCTGCACGTACATCATACTCTTGTCCAAAAATGCGAACAGGTGTCACACCGTCCACCAAACGCCGCCCCAAAGTATGAGGTGCTTGCCAACCTGTTATTAAAATAATGTTGCGGCTATCTTCAATGCGGTTTTTGAGATGATGCAAAATGCGTCCAGCTTCGGCCATGCCACTAGCACTAATAACAATAAATGGGCCATCCATCGTGTTTAAGGCTTTGCTATCCTCGACGCGGCGCGTATAGGTCAACAAATCAAAGCCAAAAGGATCGTTGTCATCATAATGCAGCATATAGTTGCGCGTTTCTTGATCAAAAACATCGGGGTGTTGCCGAAAAACGGCAGTGGCATTGATGGCCAACGGCGAATCTACATAAATGGGCAAATGTGGCAGTTCGCCCGAGCTATACATCTTCTGCAATTCATAGACCAATTGTTGGGTACGCCCCACTGCAAAGGCAGGCACAACCAATACCCCTTTCGTCTTCATGATCTGCTGAATAACTGATTTTAGGGTATTTTCAGTTTCTTCAATGGGCTCATGAATGCGATCTCCATAGGTGCTTTCCATGATCAATACATCGGCATAGTCTAAGATGGTGGGATCTTTCAAAATGGGAAGACCGATGCGCCCAATATCGCCGCTAAATACCAAACGAATATCGCGCCCAGCATCATGATCATTCATATCTAATACCACCGATGCACTGCCCAACATGTGCCCCGCATCATAGAGTGTGAGATCTATGCCCTCTAAAATTTGCTTAGAGCGCTGATAACTCATAGATACAAAGTTTTGAATGCTCTCTATGGCATCTTCTTGGGTATACAACGGCTCTACAGGGTTTTCGCCCGGCTTTAATTTTTTGTTGACCCACACTACATCCTGTTCTTGGATATGACCACTATCAGGAAGCATAGTCGCACACAAATCGCGGGTTGCATGAGTAGCATAGATGGGGCCTTCATAGCCAGCCTTGACTAAACTAGGGATGTTGCCACTGTGATCAATATGGGCGTGCGACAAGATCACCGCGTCAATGCTACGTGGATCGAAGGGTAAATTACGATTGCGCTGAAATGCCAACTTACGCCGACCTTGATACATTCCGCAATCCAGCAAAATCCGATAGCCGTTAATTTCAATAAGATGTTGCGAGCCTGTGACAGTTTGTGCTGCGCCATGAAACGTAATTTTCATCGGAGTTATTCCTCAACAGTCGCCAAAATAGACAAAATTTCGCTGGCATATTTTTCGCGCCGATAGGGCCACAACCCCTCTATATCTGCCAGCTCATCATAAGAAACAGGGGCACGGTAGGCCAGTGCCCACAAGGCCTCTTTGGGCAAAATAATGTCGCTTTCTACACCACGTTCAACAGCTTTGTGCTTGCGCCATTGGTGCAACAACTGATAGCGGGCTAGCACATTGTCATCGGGACGTGACGGGCCACGAGGTGGTATCGGGATCGGATCGCGCTGTGCATTGGCAATAACACGCAACAAGCCTTTTGCATAGCGTTGCAATACCGCGTGCGACACCCGACGCAAGGCCATCAACTCTTCATAGCTAGATGGTGCAATGCTGGCAATGATCGCCAGTTCCTGATCGTGCATAATCTTAAAGGGCGGCACATCGCGCTGTTCGGCTTTGGTCTCGCGCCAAATATAAAGCGCCCTTAAAATAGCCAAAGCCCTGCCAGATAAGTCTTGGGTTGCCTTTAAGCGCCAAAACCCCTCTGGATCAAACGTTTTGGACGCAAGCACAAACTGTGTCGTCTGTTGAAAATACTCGCTGGCCTCTTCCCAATAACCTTCTGTCATAAGGTGTTCGCGCAGTTCATCACGCAAGTCAATGAGATAGTGTGTGTCATATTGAGCATAGAGTAATTGCTCGCTTGGCAAAGGACGCTTCGACCAATCGGCTTGTTGATAGCGCTTGTCTAGGGCTACGCCAAAGCGATCGGATAAGATCGCAGCCAAACCCACCCGTGGCCAGCCCAAGGTGCGGGCTGCAATATAGGTGTCAAATATGGTCACAAAATGAAAGCCATAGTCGCGCTTTAAAACGCCAATATCCGATTCGGCGGCATGAAACACAACTTCTATAGTGGGGGCAGCAAAAGCATCAGCTAATGGTGTTAGATCATCTAGAGCTAGCGGGTCAATAATGTAATCTTCGGTGTGCCCATTGATGCGTAGCGACAATTGAATTAAGCAGACGTGCTCATGATAAGCATACATCCCATTCGACTCAGTATCGCAGGCAATAATAGATTGGGTTTGCAACAAACGCGCCAAGTCTTGCAACTCGGCATCAGTTTGAATCAAATGGGCTGGTGCTGGTTTTTGCATAGATACCCCTTTTTATAACCACCCACGCCGATAAAAAATGGTCAACATGGTAATCGCCATAGTCATCATTAAGCCGATTATCAAGCCAAAGGCCAGTGGCGCATCTTGCAGTGGCAACGCCACATTCATGCCATAAATCCCACTTAACAAGGTCAAGGGCATCATAATCACCGAGATAACGGTTAAAATACGCATAATATCATTGGTATAGAGGTTGGCCAATGTGTTTGCTGTATCAGATAGGCCATGCACCACTTCACCGTGATACAAAATAAGGTCAGATGCTTTGTGCAAGTGGTCTAAAATGTCGCCAAAATATACGTCTAGGTCATCGCGGATAAAGGCACGTTCCACTTGTTCTAGGCTTTGCAATATAGACTCTTGTGGCTGCACAATGCGGCGCAACGAAATAATGTCGCGTCGCACAATCGCCAATTCTTGGACAATGCGGCGCTCTCTGATAACAAAAATATTTTCTTCCAGTATCCGAATGTTGGCATCAATTTTATAGAGCATCGGAAATAAATAGTCTACCAGTTGGTCTATGACACCATAGAAGACCTTACTGGCACCACGGCTCATGTATTGTTCGCGCACAAGGGGGTCTTCTTTGCAATTTTGAAAAAAAGCGTCTAGTGCTTTTAATTTGCCGTCGTGGGCGGTAACTAAATAACCGCTACCCACAAAAATATCCACCTCAGCCGGACGACTAATTCGTCGGCCCGGGTCCCAAATCGGAAATTGCATCACAATAAACAAATAATCATCATATTCGTCCATTTTCGGGCGCTCGATGGAAGACATCAGGTCTTCTAAATCTAGCGGATGAAAATGCGGATACTCTTGCCGTAGATATTCCACGTCTTCCCAAGAGGTATTGACGATGTTTGTCCATGTGACGCGCTTATACTGAATACGCTCAATTGCCATGCTGATTATTATCCTGCTTGAGATTGAAAGTGACAAGCATCGTCTATTATAAACGAGCAATTGCCCATTCGGCATGTTCACGTATTAACTCAGAGGAATCGTGCAATAAGGGTCTTAAATAAGGCAAAAGGTCGGGCTGTTTTGAATTGCCAGCAGCGACACAGGCGTTTCTAACCATGCGCTTGCGCTTGATACGACCAATCGGAGAATTTGAAAATCGCTCGGTAAAGGCTGCATCGGTCAGTTGCAACAAATCAGCAAGACGCGGCGCAAAATCATCTATTAAAAGCGGAAAAAATGACGGCTCTAGTGTTTGCACAGCAAAACGATTCCATGGGCAAACAATTTGACATACATCGCAACCATAGACCCAATTGCCCATGGCGGGGCGCAACTCAGGCGGAATGGCGTTTTTTAGTTCTATTGTTAAATAGCTAATACAGCGCCGTGCATCCAATACATATGGGCTAGGAAAAGCATCGGTTGGGCAAGCCACCAAACAACGTCTACAATGCCCACACATGGTTTCGCGGTGGGGCCTATCATATTCTGCATCTGCAAAGCGATAGGTGGTGAAAATTTCGCCTAAGAAAAAGTAAGAGCCGCGTTGTGGATGAATGAGCATAGTGTTTTTGCCCACGAAGCCTAAACCAGCTTGCTGGGCATGACTACGCTCTAGCACAGCACCCGTATCCACATAAACCCGATGTTGCACTGGCTGGCCAACTTGTGCTTGTAACCAGTTGGCCAAGTGGGCCAAGCGTGGTGTCATAATATCATGATAATCCGCACCCCACGCATAGCTAGCGATCCGTCCACGCGCAGGGTCATTAATCACATCATCGGGTGGGACAAGCGTTGTATAGTCGAGCGCAACAATCAGTAATGACTGCACACCCTCTAAAACCACATTTAAATTTTGCCGCCGCGCTTGGCGGTCTTCACGCGCCAAATAAGCCATTTGGCCGTGCATATTATGATCGATCCATGCCAAATAGGCATCTAGTGTGGGGGAAGGCATGGCCGGTGCAATACCGATGCGGTTAAAGCCTAAATCAGTCGCTTGTTGAACAAGCCGCGCTTTAAGTGACATACCTTCCCCCATCACCTGTTACGTCGCGCTGAACTGCAAGGCAGTATATCCTTGCCAAAATTTAGAAGAAACCGCCACGATAGCGTTCTTCGCGCCAAATATTGGCAATATTGTTATAGCCTGCGTTCTCCCAAAAGCCGGGGCGATCTTGCGCCGTAAATTCTAGCCCTCGAATCCACTTACCACCCTTCCACAAATAGCGGTCGGTGTCAGTTTTTTGGCCGGGCAGGGCTGCCATTAAACCACGCAGGGGATAGCCATGTTCGGGATCAAGTGGCTGGCCGTCATACTTAAAAGCCAACATGAAGTTATCGGCCAATACTGCGTCTAGTGAGGTGTTGGTTGTATACCCAAACTCGCAGTGCTGAATGCAAAACTGGGCATCGGGCTTGATCTTGATGATGCCTTGATCAACGAGGTCTTGAAGATGAACCCCTTCCCACGCCGTGTCAAACTTGCTCCAGCGTGTAACACAGTGCAGATCATACGTCATTTGGCGGCGCGGCAACTGCATAAATTCTTCCCATGTCCATGACACTTCTTCCTCGACCAAGCCAAACACCCGAAACGTCCAGTTGTCTAGGCTTTCATACATGGGTACGGGGCCATAGTGTAAAACGGGAAATTTTAGTGTAACAGACTGGCCGGGTGGAAGCCGCCCTTCTTTCCGAACTTTCTCTTCAATGGAGCGACGGTCTGCATAATCCCTAAACATTGTGGCTCTATCCTTTATAAAACTTGTTGTGATGACTGATATTGATTCTAGCGCACTTTTATTGACAACACCTTAGAACGCCAATTTACTCGTTCTTGTGTAGTTTGTACGACCAATGAAATAGCGATGAAACTCTATGAAAGCACGCCTTCCATCGCTACAATACCCACATTCAAAATCGAGTCGAGTAAAAACCATAAGGAATTGCAAATTATGACTGAAAGACGCGGATTAAAACGCTCTCAGTTGATCGCCACTGGTGTGGGTATCACGATTTCCGTTATATTTATTGTGACCCTCATTTTTCCGCAAGCTGGCCTTACAACCCAAGCCATAGACCCGCTTTCTGGCAACAATGACGAGCAAGCTTTTGAGCCTAGTTCAGCATTAACTGGCATCGAAAATAATCTCCCCTATGTCCACCCTACGGGTTTGTTCCAATCCTATCAGCCCGCTAATCCCGCTTGGCAAATTTTGACAAGCGACAGTAATTTTTCGGTGCTTAATGACCGCCTTGTGACAGAGGCGCGATTTCGGGGCAACAACAGTTGTGGTGTTATCCATTTTATTGTTGAGACCGATGCACCCTATAGCAGCATTACTGCCCTAAACAACAGCCTCAACACCGACTATTTTAATAAT
>CAZLPC010000117.1:6995-8279 GCA_964561305.1 uncultured Anaerolineae bacterium | reverse complement strand
GCCCGAAGCCCACAACGACACCGGGCTATGGCAAGGCGCGTTTAGGGTTGGTTATTTCGACACCGTAGCAACCCGTTATGCGCTGGCTGTTACAGGCGGCGTAGATGGGCTGGCTATCACGCACATGGATTGTGTTAAGAAACTACCTCATCCTTACGTCTGTACAGCTTATTTTCACCCTACCCAGCGCAAAATTAATAAAATTGACCCCCTTCCAAGTTTCGAGCAACAAGCTATGCTAACGCAGGGGTTGTTCTTGTGTCGGCCACTCTATCAGGCTCTGATAGGTGATTATGCCGATGCAATTGCTGAATATCTTGCCACGCCTGTTGCTATTACATCTTGGGGTAAAACGGCTGACGATAAACAAATACACAGAGAATGGAATAAGCCTTTTGATTAGCGGTTGAACAATGAACAAGTGTTCGATTAAAATAGGCTCATCCAGATGATCAGAAACGAAAAGACCCAATGGCCAAAAAAGTAAAAACCATTTTTGAATGTAGCAATTGTAGCTATCGTTCTATTCGCTATATGGGGCGCTGTCCAAGCTGCAAAGAATATGACACTTTTGAGGAAGTACTAGAAAATCCTGAGCAAGCTACTGCCGCCGCAATCGGCTTTGGGGCTTCGGTAGCCGTAACAACAACCCCGCGCCGACTGCACGAAATTTCGACCGACCAGCGCGAGCGTTATCCTATGCGGAGTGTTGAATTTGCGCGGGTATTGGGTGGTGGGCTTGTGCCGGGCAGCATTATTTTAGTTGGTGGCGATCCCGGAATTGGCAAAAGTACATTACTGCTGCAATTTGCTGCCGAATTTTCAATGGACAATGGGCGTGTACTGTATGTATCGGGCGAGGAAAGCGAAACGCAAATTAAGATGCGTGGTGATCGGCTGCAATTGCAGAGTAACGAGCTTTTTATTGTCACCGAAACCTCATTAGAGTCTATTTTTGCCCATGTGCAAACCTATCAGCCCGATTTATTGATTGTAGATTCTATTCAGACCACCCACACCGCCGATAAAACTGCCTCGGTGGGCAGTGTGAGCCAAGTACGCGAGTGTGCATCGCGCTTGCAAACACTAGCCAAGCAAACAGGTGTATCGGTGGTGTTGATTGGTCATGTTACCAAAGAGGGCACTATCGCTGGCCCACGAGTTTTGGAGCATATTGTTGACGTGGTGTTGTTTTTAGAAGGCGATACTTTCCAGCTTTATCGGCTGTTGCGTAGTGTCAAAAATCGCTTTGGGGCCACCAACGAAACCGGCGTGTTTGAGATG
>CAZLPC010000117.1:992-6985 GCA_964561305.1 uncultured Anaerolineae bacterium | reverse complement strand
CCCGCCTCGTTCAGCAGGATCAGCAACGCCTCGGCTTCGCAGCCGGGGAAGGAGATATTGCTCGTGTTTGAGATGCGCGGCGCGGGCATGGTCGAGGTACTCAATCCATCAGAAGCGTTTTTGGCTGAACGGGTCGTGAATGCGCCGGGAAGTGCTATCGCAGTCACCCTAGAAGGCACACGTCCGCTATTGGTCGAAATACAGGCGTTAACGAGCATGTCGGCCTATCCAAACCCAAGCCGCAACGCCAATGGCATAGATTTTCGGCGTTTACAACTGCTAATTGCAGTGTTAACGCAACGAGTGGGTTTTAAGCTCTATCAAAGTGATATTTTTGTGAATGTGGTTGCTGGAATGTCGGTTACAGAACCAGCCGCCGACCTTGCAATTGCTATGGCGATAGCCTCTAGTATGCGCGATAACCCGCTACCCGCCGATTTGGCCATTATTGGTGAAGTTGGGCTAAGTGGCGAGTTGCGGGCCGTCAGTCAGTTGGGCTTGCGCCTAAATGAGGCCAGTAAATTAGGCTTTAAGCGCGTGCTTATCCCTAAAACCCTGCGCGAAAAAGCCACTGCCCCCGATGGATTAGAGGTTTTGCAGGCGCGATCTTTGCCCGATGCGTTGCGGATTGCGCTACCCGATTCTAAACGTTAGGCGTGTTGGGCCACAATAATCATGCGTTCACAGCCGTCTTCAAAAGGGCCTTGCTCATAGTCGCCATATACATCAATGCACTCAAGGCCCGTCAGACGCAACAACAGTAACATTTCGGTATAAAATACATAGCGCAATGTTAAAGGGGCCAGCGTGCGCTTTAGTGTGCCATCTTTTAAGGTCTCGTCATAAATCCACGTAATGTGTAATTGTTGCGTCACACGATCCAGCACACTCAACGATTGCTGCATAACCAAATGGCCACTATGTGGCTCTATAAACATGCGCTCTAGGGCAATGGTATTATCATCTTGAGTGCTGAAGGCCTCGCCAGCATTAGGCAGATCGAACACTATCACACCTTCGGGCGCAAGATTGGCTTTTAGCTGTTGTAGTACGGCAATTTGAATCGCCTGCGTCTGAAAGTGCATAAAAGCATGATAGGGCAACAAGATCATATTAAAAGGATTATCACCTGTATAAGTAACGATATCGCCCCGTACAAAGCGCACATTGGCGGCTACCGAAGGTAAACCAGCAATTTTCTGTTCGCCAAGTGCCAACATTTGCGGTGAGGTATCCACCCCCACACACGCATAGTCTTCTTGCGCCAAATGTAGCATCACTCGCCCAGTGCCACATCCTACATCTAAAATAGGCCCCCCATAAGACGCAGCCAAAACGCTATATAAATTGAGATCCTCGGTCATTTCTAAATTTTCGGCATCGTAAAACCGCGCAATAGCATCATAAAACTCAGTCACAGCAGTTTTTCCTCTATGGTGGCTAGCTTTTATCAAGGGTTGGGGTACGTGTAAGACGCGGTGGCAAAAAAGGAGATGGAGTGTACGTGGGGGTAACTGTTGGTGGGATAGGCGATGGTGTTGCGGTGGCAGTGTTGGTCGAGAAACCCAATGTTGGAATTAGCGTCGAAGTTGCGATAACCCCGTTGGGGCTGGTGGCTTCTGGGGTGGGGGTTTGAGAGGCGGTTGGCAAAACAGCAGATGTCTCTTGAACGGCAGGTGTGCTAAATTTGGCCGAATTACTGCTACCCGATGCTGTCTCAAAGAGTGGCGTTGTAGGCGTGGTGATGACTGCTTGCGAGGGCAACGCTGCGGCTTCGGTTGCGTTGCTTCCCCCCGATGCTGTCAGCGGCGGCAAGGCTGAGGTTCTTCCTAAATCATCAGGAATACGCCGTTCGACAGCTTGGCGGTTTGTCCCCAATATATAAGGCTGATTATTGATCAATACCTCTAATCCACCTGCATTCGTGGTCTTGATGATGATCAAACGGCTTGCAACGTAAGTTGTCCCCTCGCCGGGTCGCAATATCCCTTCAAAAACAGGTACATCATCTACTGTTACCCGCGCCCACAATCGCTGTGTAGCGGTTATTTGTACATTAATTGGCTCACCGTCATTGATGACAAGGGGCTGGGCTTGGGTGGGTGCGCTTAATTGAGTGGGGGTAATTGTTGGATCCGAATTTTCGACATTGCCCACATTAATCTGCTGTAAAATTTGGCCTTCAGTTCCCCGATCATCATCACTCAAATCGCGGATAATTAAAAATGCACCGCCCCCGATGGCTCCCAGTACTCCCAACAGCAGACCAATAGCCACGATTAGCTGGGGCCATGGTCGGCGCTCTTGACGATAGAGGGCTGGATCGGGCTGGCGCTCTTGCGTAGATGCTGGTGCGCGTGTGACAATGACAGGTTGGTTTGGTGCGGGCGGGGTTTGGACTGGTAGAGGAGTGGGTTTGCGCCGCCGCCGTTGTTTGCTATCTGCGGCTAGGGCGGCTTCATACTCATTTAAAATAGTTGTTTCATCTAGGCCAACAGCTTTGGCATAGCTGCGTAAAAACCCCTTTAGTTGCAAGGGATTGTCAATCACCTGAAACTGTCCCGTTTCCATCGCTTGCAAAAAACGTGGCCGAATCCGCGTGCGCTTTTCAAGCTCAATCAGCGATAACTCGTGGGCTTCGCGGGCTTCGCGCAGTTTTAGGCCAAGTGATTGTAAATCGCTCAAGGTGGAAAATCCTCTATACTGAAAACAACAAGGGCGTTAAAGCTATTGTCTGCAAACGCCCCTATTGTATCAAATCCGCAGTGGTTGTTAGCCGATCACTGACTATTCGGGGGCTTCGTCGTCGGCTTCCGTGTCGCTGTCGGCATAAACGGTTTCATATTCATAAATTACTTCGCCTTCTTCTGGCGTTTCTTCATCACTGGCTTCTAAGAATGCGAGGGCTTCGGCCTCTTCGCCTTCGGGCACAATGATCACAATGACAGTGGGCGACAAGGTGGCCGACATGCGGATCGGCACTTCAAAAACACCTAGTTCCCGCAATGAGCTTTCGCTAATGCGGCGGCGATTGATGTCGATCCCCGTTTTTTCTAGCAAAGCCTCAGCGATTTCTTGGGATGTGACCGAGCCATAGAGCTTGTTGTTGCGGCCGGCTTTGCGGCCAAACACCAGTTGTACACCGTTAATGCGTTCGGCTACCGAAACCAATTGACTATTTAACTCTTGGCGGCGGATAACTGCTTGTTCCATGAGTTGGGTATTATGTTTTAATGCTTCTGACGTGGCGCGAATCGCCTTTCCTTGCGGAATCAGGAAATTACGTGCAAAACCATCGGCCACTTCCACAATGTCGCCAGCGACACCGTGCATATAGACATATTCTTTAAGGATAACCTTCATTGCTCATCTTGCGGCGTTGGGTTGGCACGAAAGGTGTTTTATGAACGCCGCGTCTCCTTCCTTAGAAAAATTCGCGTTTTTCTTGCGTTATCGGTTGGTGATGATACCAAACAGTGTCCCTATAAATCAAGCTAAGAGTTGCCTTAAACAACATCAATTTCTAGTAGTAGGGTGGTACTGTTATTCTTCATACGCTAAAAAGGATACTTTCTTGAGCTTGAATAATATGATCAAACTGATACTTTTAACCAATCTTGCAGCAACGCTGTTTATGGTGGGCCTTATTTGGTTGGTGCAGATGGTCCACTATCCATTATTTGCAAGGGTGGGCAATAGTCAGTTTCCACGCTATGAGCAAGAACACACCACACTTATCACATTAGTGGTGGGGCCTCCGATGCTTGTTGAGTTGTTAACAGCATTTGCATTGTTGGGCTTGCCCATTAAAGGTGTGCATCCGATCTGGTTGGTGATCGGGGTGGGTTTGGTGGGGGTGGCATGGCTAACGACGCTCTTTTTTAGTGTGCCACAACATACGATATTAGCGAACGGATTTGATGCAGATGCTCATCGGATGCTGGTTTCTACCAACTGGATACGCACCGTTGCATGGACATTGCGCGGATTTTTGATGCTTGCCATCGTATGGGTGATGATAGATTGATCAATCATCGCTATGATGAGGCTGGTTCTGTATAAAACAAAAGTAGCAGTCGAAACTGCCACCGAGTTGTTTTAGTATTCAATTTTTAAGGACAGCGCTTTGGCATGGCTATTATTCGTAGGGCTTATCCTGAGAAAGCACCATGACATTGCCACTATTATCCTTGAAGATGGCTTCAATAATGCCATACGAGCGGTCTGTGGGCGGCTGCAAAAATTCTACACCTTTGGCCGTAAACATTTCGTAGGTCTGCTGACAATCGTCGGTTTTCCAAGGGCCAACACCCATCTTGCCTGCTTCGACAAGTCTAGTTAGTTGTTCCACGTCTTCTTGCGTAAGTCCTCCACCCACTTTGATCGCTGCTAGTTGAAATTCGACATCCGGCTGACTATCTATGCCGACGGTTAGCCAGCGATAATCTCCATTTGTGAAATCGGCGCGGATTTCAAAACCGAGATTTTCGGTGTAAAACCGTAATGCTTCGTTCTGATCCTTGACCCAAATGGTTGCGATTGAAAGTTTGTTTATCATCGTGTATTTTCTCCTTGACTTATGGTGAAATCGTAACACATTTGTGCTAATTCGACTTCTCGAAAATTGCTTTGTTTTCAAAGATCAGGGTTGATCTTTGATGTCGTGGAGTACACATACACAAAATGGGATATAGGTGGGGTGTCGGGTAGGCTGGCTACTGGTGCGATAATCACTGGGAGACAGCCCGGCCTCTTTGCGAAACAATGTGCTAAATGATCCCAAGCTTTCATAGCCAACGGTCATACAAATTTCCGTTATGCTGAGATCAGAGTTCCGCAAGAGTTCTTTGGCTTTGGCAATTCGCTTTTTCATTAGATATTGATGCGGTGTTTGCTTATAGACGTGCCGAAATGTCCGAATCAAGTAATATGGTGAAAGGGCTACCTCATGACTCAAGTCTGCAATGGTAATAGGTGTATCGTAGCTTTGATCTAACAACGTGCGAGCGAGACGAACTTGGTTATGAGGGAAGGGCACAGAGGTTTTCTCCCAGCAGTAAGCTATCACTGTACCTACCATAGTAGTATTTTCCCACAAGATATGCAATGTGTTGAAAAAAAAGGACTTCATGCAATTAGCAGGTAGTAATTGACGGATGTTTTACGAATAATGTGATGGAATCACAATTTCTTGTGTATAATTAAAACGCTTATGGTTGTGTTCGTAGCGTACCTATTTAGAGGCAAATCATGCGAATTCTTGTTATTTCCGATATTCACGCAAATTTAGCCGCCTTTGAAAGCGTTCTTGATGATGCCGAAGGTGACTGGGACTATGTATGGTGTTTGGGCGATGTGGTGGGCTATGGCCCCGACCCCAACGAATGTTGCGACCTGCTGAAATCGTTGCCCCATTTGTGCATTGCTGGCAACCACGACTGGGCCGCACTAGGTCGGCTCGACATCCGCACTTTTAATGTAGATGCCCGCCGCGCCGTTGATTGGACACAAAAAACCCTTACGAAAGACAACATTGAATATTTAGCCGATTTGCCGACGACATTTGTGCTAGGCAACTATACGCTGGCACACGGTAGCCCCCGTGAACCTGTTTGGGAATACATTTTAGATCCGCTTATCGCGGCGCTAAACTTCCCTCACTTCGAGACCGATTATTGTTTTGTGGGCCACACCCATACCCCCATCATTTATCGCTTATTAAATAACGATGGAAAAACTGAGGCCGAATCGCCTGAATATGGCGTGGCCAAGCAACTGAATGGGCATCGGCTTATCATCAACCCCGGCAGTGTGGGCCAACCCCGCGACAGCAACCCCAATGCCTCGTATGGTGTTTTGCATGTTGAAAGTGCTGTATTCGAATATCGGCGGATTCCGTATCCCATTCATGTCACACAAGAGAAAATGCGCCAACACGACATGCCAGAACGCTTGATTAAGCGACTAGAACACGGCTGGTAGATTCTTTTTGT
>CAZLPC010000117.1:0-982 GCA_964561305.1 uncultured Anaerolineae bacterium | reverse complement strand
GCGCGGGTTGGTATACGGGTATTGGGATCGTTAAAGCGCCGATTAAATTCTTCGATAAAAGCCGCCGCAATTTCCGGCGAGTGGATAATGGTGACATTTTCACTGTTGGATTTGGCGTTTTGGCTAAAATTAAACGAACCTGTGATGACAATGCTACCATCAATCACTATTGCCTTGTGGTGAAAAGTGTTGGGGTTGCCGTCTTGCTTAACTGAAATACCCGCACAGCCTAAGCGTGGCAGTTGCCCACGTAGGCTTTGGGTTAGCTCGAACAAGGCTTGTACCTCTACCCCAGCTCGATGACGTGCAATTATAGGATCACCTATACTGTCTAGTGTGAGGATATTGGTCAATAGATACATGGATTGATCTGCATCACCAATCAGCTCTACAATGCGTGCTTCAAGTTCGTTGGCATCATAGGGTGAGAAGTAGTTTTCGATGAGGATATCATTCACTCTGAAGCGACGATTGGGGAATTCATAGTCTTGAACGTCACGAGATACAAAAGCCCCTTGCTCAAACATCAAATTAAAGATGTACTCATAGTTTTCGACAACGCGCTGTGAGCGCAACACCAGCACATTGTTGTTATTGTTATAGATTCCATTGTGGGTATAGTTGGCTGAACCAGTAAAAACTTCTAGGCCGTCTATGATTAGGAATTTGTTGTGCATTAGGGCAGAACGATCATCGCAGCGCACATCATAATTGTTAGGAGTGCTGCTGCCGCAGAACAACTGAAAACCGCCCGCTTCCAGAATATCAAGCGTGCTATTATCAGGCTGAATCTCTTCTCGCTCTACAAAGGCTTCGTCATCCACTACTAAGCGCACCGTTACCCCACGATTTTTAGCTGCCACCAAAGCATTAGACACACTAGCTAAATTTAGCTCATAAAAAACAGCATCTATTGAAGTGGTGGCGTTGTTGATGCTATCGAGGATGTCGTTTTCAAGTGCCGAGCCCGTATGCAGCGAAC
>CAZLPC010000116.1:0-8466 GCA_964561305.1 uncultured Anaerolineae bacterium | reverse complement strand
TGCATATAAATCTTTTAACTCAGCAACATGTACATCTGTTTCTAGGCGTTGCTGGCGTTTTTGCTCTAACGCATTGGCAAGAGTGGGTTGCTCGTTTAAGTTAATAGACATGCCGGCTATGGGGTGTTTGCGACCAAAGTCATAGGCCGCCACAATGTCGGCCCAATTGGCATCTTCATGCGAGACTAACCCCACAATATCAGCTTTAATCATATCGGCGACAGCTTGTACAGTTTGCAGGGGAATGGCGTTGGTATCGGCTTTGTCTAGCATAATGCCCAAGGCTTTTAGCAAGGACATAGCTTCGTTGCGCCCACCCAGCCCGCTTGTTCCGGCGGTTTCGGCGGTAATGCGCTCGCTAAGGGCCTCAAATTCTTGGCTACCGGTGGCCAGCCCAATTGTTTTTAGCGGGCGCGAGATATGTTCGGCATAGGTGGCTACTGTATCTACAGCATGGGTCATGCGATCCATCACCATCCGATAGATGATCGTCACTAGCAACAGCCCGCTAATCATTAACGACCACCGAATTGCACCCGATGTATCGCCGATAGGTTCATTGGCAAGTTGTTGGCGCAAGGCATAGCCATGTCCAATTAAAAGTGATGTGAAAAATAACACTTTTAATGGAATATCGGCCACATGCCGATAGCGCCAAAACAACAGCAAAATGCTGCCACCACTTAAAATTAACACAAGATAGACCCACGATACACTGATGGCTTGGGTATAGAAATATTGGTTGCTGTCCCATGTTTGCAAAGTATAGGCCAGCCCACCTAGCAGAAGCGTTATCAAAACGATGCTAAACGCAGTCTCTAGCCGAATTTTGCGCGGATATTCTGCGGTCAGTAACCCATAGCTTAACGCAACAATAACAATTGTGTTGATAGTGCTTTCTAACGGCGGCAAGATGCCTGTGTTATCATTGAGTAGACTAAAGACGGTGCTGCTGATCAGAATCAGCCATGCAGCTAGGGCCATCCAAAGTGCAACCACATAGCGCCCGGCGGTTACTTCTTGCTCAGAGCGGCGGCGTTGGTCAAAGGTCATTAATAAAGCTGACTGATAGATGAGAAAAATGGCGATAAAATAAAATAGTTCGCCGTTTGGGGTGGTAAACAAATTGACAAAATCTTGTGTATTGTTCAAGGTAGCAGCCACTCTAGCTTAAAATGTTCATTTGTTATTGTAGCACAAGTGTTTTGTTGCCGATATTTTTGCACTTTGTAGCGATTATCTACTAATTCGTCAAGAAGGATACCGTTTATGAGACAGTTTGGGACAGTGGTTTTGCTAATTGGGGTGTGGCTGCTGGCTGCGTGTGGTGGTGAAGAACGCGATGAATCAAGGATTAACTCTGGCCTTAATCTCATTGTGCCCACCTTACAATCGCGGAATTTGGTTGAAGAATGTTCAGACTCACTGATCGAGAATTGGGCCGATTTGATCTATCCCAATAGTCAAGAATTTATCCGCGAGTCTGATGCGTTTGCCACCCAAGCCTCAGATGCTGCGGCCGATGGGCTAGAAACTACATGGACGCGGCTTATTCTGCTGCGCGATAATATGACGACCTATACCACTCCCACTTGCTTGCAACGCCAACACGATGAATTGTTGTCGCGCTTTCAAGCTATGCTAGAAACCTTTCAGCAGTTTGGGGTGGGGCGTATTACAGTCGCCGAGTTTCAAGACGATGTGAAAGACAACAATAGTGGCATAGAAGAGCATCTAGAGCGCTTAAATGGCTTTATGGCCGAGATATATGGCAGCAACTAGCTGGTGCGCTTTAAGATGAACAAGGTTAGGTCATCAAAAGAAGGCGTGTCGCCAGTAAATTTGTCTACGGCTTGCACAATCTTCTCTACCAACTGATGCGGGGCCAGATCGCGGCTACGCACTGCATTAATATACAAGTCTGCCTCGCCAAATTCGGCATTGTCATCGCGGCGGGCTTCGGTTACGCCATCAGTATAGGCCAACACAACATCTTGTGGCCCCAACTCTATCGAGCTTTCGCGCAAGGTGGCATCTTTCAAAATTCCTAAAGCTATACCTTTTATCTTGAGTTCCGAAAAGTGACCATCTTGCCGAATAAAGAGGGGGGGGTTGTGGCCGGCACTACAATAAGAGAGGGTGTTGGCTTTAGGATCGAGAATGCCATACCACACGGTCACAAACAAATCGCTGCGATTATCTTGCACCAAAATTTTGTTGGCCTTTAGCAGGGTTTCCATTGGGCTTAGGCGGCTGGAAGCAACCGAACGAATGATGGTGCGACAAATCGTCATAAACATTGCCGCAGGCACGCCTTTGTCGGTGACATCAGCAATCACCAAGCCGTATTTACCATCTGATAATGGGATGAAGTCGTAAAAATCGCCACCGACCAAGCGCGCTGGGCGATAATAAGCCGCTAGTTCATAGCCCTCAATAGGTGGTGGTTCGTCTGGCAACAGGCTTAGTTGAATGGTGCGGGCCAGTTCCATTTCGCGCTCAAAGCCGCGGGCCGCCAACGCATCTTCTTGCAACCACGAGGTCTGAATGGCCATTGCACACTGATCGGCGATACCGGCCAAAATGTTGAGGCGGCGTTGATCGCTAGCGCCCGCTAGCATGATATTATCCACCAACAGTGCGCCAACGGTTGTGCCTTGTGCCACCAACGGAATGCCCAAAATGGTTTCGACATCGCTAAAGATGAGACTAAGCGCGTCGGGCGTTTGATAATCGGCATGTTGTCCGGCGGTGGCCATGCCGCGCTGGGTGGCTAAATGCAATGAGAAGGGGGCATCGTCGGCTTTTAGGCGCAAAAACGGTATTTCACGCTCTGCTTCGGGCGGCATACCTAACCATTTGGTGGGTGTAAAACACTGGGCTGTTTCATCCCACTCTAAAATGCAGCAATAAGAGACCCCCACCAGCAACGCAGTATAGCGCACAATCGCTTCTAGTGTGCTGTCGAGGTCGAATTGGCTGTTGACGGCTTCGGCCACTTGCAGTACCACCGTGGTAATCCATTGTTCCTCTTGCTGAGAGGTATATAGTTGGGCGCGGTCTATGGCAATAGCGGCTTGGTTGGCAATGCCAGAGGCCAACTCGATCTTTCGCACTGTCAAAGGCTGATCGCCCATGCGCTGGCCGATCATTAACACGCCAAACACCTCGCCTTGTGCCAACAAAGGCAACAATACTGCTTGCAAAAAGTCTACTTCTATCGGCAAACGGTCGGCAGGTATATCCTCATGACTGACGATAATGGGTGCGCCGCGTGTCACCAATTCGGTTAGGGGTGGCCATTGTTCGATGACGGCTTGCACGCCAATAAGACGATTCACCAATGTCTGAGAAATGCCCGATACCTCTACTACTCGAAAAACCTCACCATCGCGCAGCAACACCGCACACCACTCTACGCCCGCTAACAACGGTGTAATTTTAGCTACTGTCTTCAGCACTTCTTCAGTGCTAACGGCTTGGCCGGTGGCCTCGGCCACTTGTAACAATGCCGTCGAAATCCATGCTTCTTCTTTTTGGGCCATATACAGCTGGGCGTTCATAATTGCTACACCCGCTTGATTAGCAAATGTGGTCACGATTTCGTGTTCTTCGGGCGAAAAATCAACAACGCTAATGCGCTTAATAGCCAGATGTCCAATGGTCTGATCTTGAATATTGAGTGGTTGGGCAATGAGATCGCTGATGGGTTGGGGGTTTGCATCAGGATCAAGGTTGGCAATATGTGTTAGCAGAGCTTCTATGTGTGTAGGCACAGTTTCATCAGCAGGGATGGTGTGATCCCACACAATTGAATTGATTAATGCGCCATGTACTGCACTAATTTCAAATTGTTTTTTGTCTTCATCTAACAGCAAAATGACGGCCGAGGTATAAGCTACCACACGCTCTAGGCCCAACAGTATCTCTTTTAAGACGCTCTCTAGGTCTAATGAAGAGGCTAAAACTGTGCTAACTTCGCGCAGGGTTTCAGAGAGCATTCGTCGGCGCATCTCGTTGGCGAATAGTCGCGCATTGCGGATAGCAACCGCGATTGTATCGGCTAAGGCTTGCACCAGTACCATATCTTCTTGTTGGAAAGCGTTGAGATGGGGGCTTTGAATATCTAGCACGCCCAAAGTATGGTTGCCCATTTGGATCGGCACACTCATCTCGCTACAGGTGTCATCTAGGCCTGTACCAACGCGATAGCGTTCATCTGTGGCCACATTGCCCGACACAATCGGCCGCCCATGCCGAACCACCCACGGAATGAAGCCTTTTTCATCAATGTGATAGCTGAGGCGGGCTTGTTGCCATTGTTTCACATGGGGCCCATCGCCGGCTCTAAAGACAATATGATCGCCTTCGCGCAAGAACAAATGCACGCGGTCATAGCCGAAATAATCGTCAATCAAATCAACAACTTCATCTAACAAGACCGAGGTATCGAGAATAGAGACAACTGCCCGTGCTGCCTCTATCAAAGCATTGAGACGTTCGCCTTGTTTGCGCTCTTGATGATAGGTTAATGACTCTTGGATGGCGATTGCCAGTTGATAACCAAGGGCTGATAGCGTTTTCAGATCATCGTCACCAAATGCATCGGTCTCGTTGCTTTGAATGTCTAGCACCCCCAATACTTGTTGATCAATCATTAATGGCACAGCAACTTCACTGAGGGTGGCTTTTAAGGCTGCGGATTGTAGATAACGGTCGTCGTTACGAACATCGCGCACATGCACCGACTTAGCATGTTGCGCCGACCAGCCCACCAACCCTTGCCCCCAATCAAGTTTAACGTTGTTAAAGGTGGGGGCACTGCTGGCCCCAAGGATGAGTTGGTTGGTGGTTTTATCTATGGTGAAGATATTGACAGCATAATAGCTAAAGGTATCGCGCACCAAATTTACTAATTGCTGAAACAAGTCGTTAAGGGGTTGCATAGAGGTGATTTGGCGCGAGACTGCACTAATCAAGCGTAGTCGTTCGGCTTGACGTTGGGCGGCTTCATAAAGTTGAGCATTGCGGATTGCGCCCGCGGCTTGGCCTGCAAGCACTGTTAAGCGCCGCAAATCTTCTTGGTCGAAGGCGCGGGCCACAACACTTTGGGCAGCAACCACGCCGATAACATCGCCCCCTGCAATTAAGGGAGCAAACACCGCCGACCGAGCAGGGTTGTGCTTGTCATAATAGCGTGGCTTGGCGGGCAAGGTCTCCCACTCTTTTTGATAATCAAACACCAAGAGTCCTGTTTTTTGGAGGATAACCCATCCAATAAGACCCTCGTGGGCGGCCCCGCTAAATGTTTCGGTGGGTAGACGTTCGGCATTCCTTAGCCAAACTTTTACTTCATAATCATCATTATTTATCAACCCAAGCTGAAAATTGCGCGTGTCAATGACCCGCGTAGATTGCTGATAGACAATTTCGCACAGCGCGTCTAGGTTTAATGGGGTGCTAAGAATGGCTTGGCCTACATCGGCAAGAGCATCTAGGCTGTGTTCGCGGTCGGCGCGTTTAATCCCACGCCAATAGCCCGCTACCAGCCCGATAACCAACAGGCTTGCACCAAAAAGCATAGCAATAATGATGCCTAATTCGGTCACGTTAGGTTAGCCAATGGCTCCTATTCGTAGTGCATATCGGCTAATGCGGCTTCTGTCGAGTCATAGATGTTGAACATCATGTCGAAGCCAATCATTTCAAAAACTTCCATAATGCGTGTTTGCAGCGCCGCCAGCACCACATCCCCCTTGTTGTCACGGGCTTTGCGCCATGCTGTCACCAATACTTTTAGGCCACTGCTAGAAATATAGGTCACATGGGCGAAAGACACCAACAGGCGGAAATGACCTTGTGATAGCTCGGCTTCCAGCGCATCTTCAACTTGATGGCTGGTGTGGCTGTCAATTTGCCCTTTTAACTCAATTTGAACAAAGCCATTGGCCACGGGTTGTCGTCGAATTTTGAGTGTGTCGTCAAGCTCATTACGGTTGACGACGACCGGATGTTCGATTTTTTTGTATAGCGATAGGTTATTTTTGCCATCTACATACCGATAATCAATAATATCCATCAGCTTTTTGATGAAATAGATGCCCCATCCGCCGATGGTGCGTTCTACTAATGATTGTGTAGGGTCGGGTTCGCGGTAGGTGAGAGGGTTGAAGGCAGGGCTATTATCGGCAATGATAATGACAAAGTTATGCTTGCCTTCTATGCCTGTGATAAGCGTAATTTGCCCGTTCACTTGGTTGTCGCCAAAGCCATGCTCAATGATATTGGTACAGGCCTCGTCTACAGCTAATTGGCAGTGATATACACTGCGCTCGTCTAGGCCGGCTGCTTCGGCTGCTTGCACAACAAATTCGCACGCCGCTGGCACATTTTCTAGCCGAGCTTTAAAGGAAATATGGCGCTCATCTTGCATGGCTTATTGCTCCGTCTTTGGTTCTCGCAACGATACGTTGGCTTAGGTGAAGCTGCCAACGGCATCTATTTGGGAATCGTAAATTTTGAAGATTTCATCAAGTCCGGCCAACTCTAACACTTCGCGCACACGGTCGCTAGGACTTGCTAGTCGCAGGTCGCCTGTGCCCGCCAAGTTTTGCACGCGCTTTAGAGCCGCCACAATCTCGCGCAAGCCAGCACTGCTCATATACTCAACCGCAGTCAAGTCTAATACCAGTCGGCTTTTGCCGTCGTCAATGGCTCCGCTTAAGGCCTCGCCTAGCTTGCTGGCGGTGGTGCTGTCTACACGGCCACTTAATTCAATTAACACCACTCGTTTTATTTCTTTGGTTCCAACGTGTAATTCGGTCATAAAAGTTTGAGTTCTGTACAGCTACAGAATAGCTATACATCTCCTTTCATTAGTATCTAAGCTGAATTCAGTAGACTAAACAGGGACATTATAGTACGGTTAAGTCATTTAGAAAACGTAGGAGTCAAAAACTCGGTGGAACTTTTGTTAACTGTACCCATTGGTGCATTCTTGTTGTTGTGGGGTTTAGTATGGGAACCTAAGGCCAAAACCAAAAAAGACCTGAAAGCCGAACGTGCGCTGCTGGACAGTGGCGAATTGGACGACTTTGGTGCAGCCGACGACTTTGATATATTTGAAAACCTGACTTCTAAGCAACAACGCAGCTATTTGCGTCGTATTGGGCAACGGGTGTTGCTGCTAATTGTGGGGCTGGTGCTATTGATCGTGGGCACAATCCGTGAAGCAGGTAGCTTGCAAGAAGGCGATGCCTTTTTACTTCTGTTTGGGTTGTATGCAGGCGGAATGTTAATTACCCAGCGTGCTGAAAAAGCCAGCCGCTTGATGGTACTATTTACGATGGCTTTTATTGGTAACTTAATTTGGCGCACAGCTTTATTTTATGACTATAAGTCCGAGAATGCGTGGGCTATCTTGGCGGCATTGGCGGCGAATGGGTTGTTTTGGTTATTTATTGGTCAACGCTTTCCACCCGGCAGCAGCGACAGCATCGAAGTGGTCGGTATGGAAGGTTAAATGAGGGGCAGCTTGCCCCTCATAGGTGGGCGTTGCTTAGATAATGTTGAGCGGAATGACATCTGCTTTCGACATCGCCAAAACACTCACCCGTGCCGCAATGGTTTGTGCCAAGTCGCGGAAGGCTTGTCCGGCTTCGCTATGGGGATCAGTGATGGCGGCGGGTTTGCCATAATCCCCGCCTTGACGCACATTAGCCCGCATGGGCACACGCCCCAAGAAGGTAACATCGCGCTCTTTGGCGAGATTTTCGCCACCACCTTGGCCATAAATTTCACCAAACATGTTTTCGATCACGCCCAATACAGGTACTTTCAATTTCTCGAACATGAAAATAGCGCGGCGGGCATCTTCAACCGCCACATCTTGGGGTTGAGTCACAATCACTGCGCCGGTTAGCGGGACAGATTGGGCCAAACTGAGAGCTGCATCGCCTGTGCCGGGTGGCAAATCCACTACCATATAATCAAGTGGCCCCCATTCCACATCCGAGAAAAACTGCCGAATGGCGCTATGTAGCATGGGGCCGCGCCAAATCATAGGGGTATTGGGATCGGCCAGAAAGCCCATGCTCATAACCTTCATGCCATAGGCCTCAAACGGCAACATCTTTTGCACGCCTGCCACTTCGACCACACGCGGACGGGCAAAACCCAAGCCGACCATAGTAGGGATATTGGGGCCCAACACATCAGCATCTAACAAGCCAACCCGCGCCCCATGTTCGGCAAGGCTGGCGGCAAGATTGGTGGCGACGGTGCTTTTGCCCACGCCGCCCTTGCCACTGCCTACCGCAATCACGTTCATAATGGGCATATTAAGATTGCCATGCACACCCCGCGGCACATTGGCATCCCATTTAATTTCAACGCGATTGATGCCATCAAGGGGCAACAGGGCTTCTTCACAACGGGTCTGAAAAACGTCTTTTAGAGGGCAAGCAG
>CAZLPC010000115.1:5538-8488 GCA_964561305.1 uncultured Anaerolineae bacterium | reverse complement strand
GTGGCGCTAGGGGTGGGCGTGTCGGATGGTGTCGGCGAGATGCTTGGGGTTAAAGTTGCCGTAAACAAAGCCGTTTGCGTCACCAGTGGTAGCGGTGGCTGCAAGGTGGTGGTTACTAATTGTGCTGCTGAAATGGTGGGTGGATCTTCGGCGGGATTTTCTTCGCACGCCACAACCGCCATCATCAATACCAAACCCAGCAATAATGTCGTAAAAAGACGGATGAAAGGTAAGACCATCGCGTCGTTAGCCTCCTAAAATGTTTATTTATGATACGCCTTAATGTGTTGCCATGATACGCCTTAAGGCCCACCCTAAGCATAGCATCAAGAACGCTTCACCGATAATAACGGCAAGTGGCGCGCCATACAGCCCGTACCTTTGTACCAAGCCATAGCCTACGCCTATCTGAAAAAGCAACCCCACCAACAAGATACCATTCACCAATTGTTGGCGGCCATAGGCATAGAGTTGCAGGGTCAATAGTGCCCGTCCATTGCTAGGCAATAGTACCCAGATTAGCACATTTAGCACGCCGACGGTGGGTTGAAAATCTAAACCGAATACACGCGGAATAATTGTTGCACTTAAAACCACTGTCGCCAACCCTGCGACAAAGCTGTATCCGATCAACAATAACAAGGCACGACGTGCTATCTGGCGAAAGGCTTTTGGTTGGGTTGCCAACGCCGCTAATCGTGGAAATAATGCCACAAAAAACGCATTGGGCGCTAGACGTGCTGCTTCTAATAGCCGAAAGGCTACCGCATACCAGCCCACTTGCTCGGCACTAACGGTTCGATCCAACAGCAAAATCATCACACGCATATTGAGCATAGCCAACAAGCCCGCAATGGCAAATGGATAGGCTTGGCGCAGGGCAATCGGCCAAAAGATTGGTGTGGAAGTTGTGGACGGGTGCAGATGGCGCAGCCGCCAGCGCCATAAGAACCACGTAAGCCCTAGCTGGATTGCATCGGCCAGTACGATCATGCTTACCAGTGCCACTACGTCGCCTTTTTGGGCCAGTACCCATATTACGCCCACAATCTGTAAGCCAAAAAACACGCTGTTTAATACCAAAATTGGCCACACCACCTCCCAAGCACGAAAGATGGCCGTATAGCTGCCAAAAAAGGCATCAATCACGGCTAGCCCAATGCCAATGCGTATGGCCACCATCACCACATGCTCATCGCTAAGGAAAGGGGCGAATATCCACACTAACCCCACAATAATTGCGCTGATGACTAGGCGTAGGGGTAACAACTGACGTAAGGCCGTATGGGCGCTGGCCGGCTGTTGGGCCACATCACGGGTCAGTAGCGTATTTAGCCCGCCATCGGCCAAGACGGTAAACGGCAGCACCCATGCCATCACCGCCGCATAGCGCCCAAAATCGGCATCACCCAAGCCCCGCGTAATAATCACCGTCAAAGCCAATGATAAAATAGCTGTCATTAGGTTGTTGGCCAACAAAATGAGTGTATTGTACGAGAGCCGTTTCATTTGCCGTTTGCGTCGTTCTGTAATAAGATGCTAGCAAGAAAGAACCTGATTGAGAGTATAGCTATGCATGATATTTTATTCGGCCAAAGTTATTATCTGCGTTTTGATCCCAAGCTATATGCTGCTATGCAACCCTATCCCCCTCTAGGAACGTTGTTTGCGGCCAGCTTCATTCGTCAGCAAGGATACTCGGTAGCGTTGTTTGATGCTATGTTGGCTGCCACTGAAGACGAATGGGCAACACAATTAGATCAAGCGCAGCCACGTTTTGCCGTGTTATTTGAAGACAATTTTAATTATCTCAGTAAAATGTGCTTGCTCAATATGCGCGAAGCCGCCTTTAAGATGACCACCATGGCCAAAACCCGCCATATACCAGTGATTATCTGTGGGGCCGATGCTACTGATCATTATGAGAAATATTTGGACTATGGGGCCGATTATATTATTCGGGGTGAAGGCGAACACACGCTTGCTGAACTTTTGGCAATATTAACAGGCAAATCAGAGTTACCCCTGAGCAGTGTGGCTGGCTTGGCCTATCGAGATGAAAATGGCACTACACAGATAACACTGCCGCGCCCTGTGATGAAAGCCCTTGATGAATTGCCTTTTCCGGCGTGGGACTTGGTAGACACGGCCCGCTATGAGCAACTTTGGCGCGACCGACATGGCTACTATAGCGTGAACATGGTCACGACGCGGGGCTGCCCCTATCATTGCAACTGGTGTGCCAAGCCGATATGGGGCCAACGTTATAATGTGCGCTCTGCGCAAAATGTTGCCGACGAGTTGGCATGGCTGCATACCCATGTTAAGCCCGATCATATCTGGTTTGCCGATGACATTATGGGCTTAAAGCCGGGTTGGATTCAGACATTTGCTCACGAGGTCGAGCATCGTAACATCCAAATTCCATTTAAGTGCTTGTCGCGTGCCGATTTGCTGGTAGTAGATGACACCGTGGATGCAATGCGCCGTGCTGGGGCGAAAACAATCTGGATTGGGGCCGAAAGCGGCTCGCAAAAAATACTCGACGCAATGGATAAAGGCACGCAAGTTCAGCAGATTTATGAAGCACGCCAAAAGCTACAAGCGGCTGGCATCGAGTCGGGCTTTTTCTTGCAGTTTGGCTATCCGGGCGAAACTCGTGAAGATATTGAATTGACCTTGAAAATGGTGCGCGAAACTTTGCCCGACGACATCGGCATTTCAGTTAGCTATCCACTGCCCGGCACACCGTTTTATGAGCGCGTAAAAGCCGAGCTAAACGACAAAACCAACTGGAAAGACTCTGAAGACCTAGCTATGCTCTATCATGGCCCCTTTAGCACTGATTTTTATCGCCAACTGCATAAGGTGGTGCATAAAGAATTTAGGGCCCGCCGCACCGCCCAAGCCCTGCGGGCCGGCCAACTGAATCTGATACACCCCACAAGCT
>CAZLPC010000115.1:0-5528 GCA_964561305.1 uncultured Anaerolineae bacterium | reverse complement strand
GGCGCTTGGGGGCGATGGTCTATCATTCACTTACTATTGGCATAGCCCGCCGCCAGTTGGATAAGCTGGGGCAACAGCCTGCCCCCCAAACCACCATTACGCTTTCGGCAGCTAGCTCGTGACACAAGGAAATCGGACACGATGCAACCTTTTGATCCACAAAATATGCCCGAACAGTTTAACGGCAGCAATAATGGCAGCAACAACAGCGTGCAAGATACGGTCGGGGCAGCAATGTTGGCTTTTATTGCATTGATGTTATTGTTGGCGTTGTTGCGGGCCCACCGCCTCAACCGCCAACTCCTTCAAAAACAAATTGATCTGCTTCAACAGCAATACTAGGAAAGAGACTTGTGATGAATTCATCTTATAGTGAGACGGAGCGTGTGAATATGAACGGCCATGTTAATGAAGACACCCCAACCGGTGATATGGTAGATGTGAATGTAGAAGATACGGTCGGCATCGCCATTTTGGGATTGTTGTTTTTCTTTTTGCTTTTGGCGTTTTTGCGCTCTTCGCGACGCGAGCGCCAATTGCTTGTAAAACTAGGCGAACTGCAAGCTGCCACCAAATCGTAAAAATTTAGTTGAGTAGGGTTGTATTGGCAGCGTAATGGATATTTTACTGACACATGGCTATTTTTTGTACGATGATCCCCACGAACTAGCGGTAATGCGCCCCTATCCCCCGTTGGGGTTGTTGTATATTTCATCTCATCTGAAGGCCAAAGGTTTTCAGGTGGGTGTCTTCGACTCTACTTTTAGCAATTTTGCCGACTTTAAAGGCATTATTCAAAGCCAGCGTCCCGCAATCGTAGGCATTTATACCACACTGATGACCAAACAAAATGTGCTAAAGATGACGGCATTTTGCAAGGCACATAACATTTTTGTGGTGTTGGGGGGCCCAGAGCCACCCCACTATTCCAAAGAGTATCTGGAACACGGTGCAGATGTTATTGCTATTGGCGAAGGGGAACAGACGCTCGAAGATTTGATTCCTCATCTGCGCCAGCACGGTCTTAAGCGGCTGTGGGAAGTACAAGGCATCGCTTTTCAGGACGATATGGGCCAAGTGATTCGCACCGATCCACGCCCATTTATTCAAGACCTGTCGGCCCAACCATGGCCCGACCGTGAGGCTATTGACTTGCACCGCTATATCAAGGCATGGCGCGATCATCATGGCATGGGTAGTACCTCCATCACCTGTTCAAGGGGATGTCCCTATACCTGTACATGGTGCTCACATAGCGTTTTCGGCGAGTCGCACCGCCGCCGTAACCCCGATGATGTGGCCGATGAAGTTCGCTATCTTATAGATACTTATGGGCCCGATCAATTATGGTTTGTAGATGATGTTTTTACTATCAATTGGCGGTGGCTACATGCCTTGCACGCTGCCTTCAAAGCCCGCAATATTAGCATTGCCTTTGAGTGTATTTCGCGGGCCGACCGCCTGAGTGATGAAGTGGTGGATGTGTTGGCCGATATGGGTTGCACACGCTTGTGGATTGGCTCTGAAAGCGGATCGCAGCGTATCTTAGATATGATGCAGCGCAAAACCAATGTGGCTGCTGTGCAAGAAATGACAGCGGCGCTACGGCGGCGCGGCATTGAAACGGGCATGTTTATTATGCTAGGCTATGATGGCGAAACCATAGAGGATATTCGTGCTACAATTGAACATCTTAAAATAGCCAACCCTGATGTCTTTTTGACGACGGTTGCTTATCCTATTAAAGGCACACGCTATTATGAGCAGGTGGCCGAGCGTGTATCTGCACCCGGCCAGTGGGAAGATCGTACCGACCGCGATTTGGGTGTTATCGGGCGGCACTCGCGGCGCTATTATAGTTTTGCCACTCGTTGGATGGTGAGTTCGGTGCAAGCCCACAAAACCCGCCTTTCTGACGAAACAGTCTGGCGCAAGTGGCTACATTGGGGCAAGCAGTCTTTAAGTGCTACAGTTGGGCGCATAGGGATGTTGTTGACAAGCCATGAGATCGAGCGTGGTCAGTCTCCGGCTGGCCGAGGGTGGTATGATGAAAAGCGCGACTTAGCCGCCGCAGGAGATTAAAAGGTTAGTCTGATGCCCGTTTATGAATTTCGCTGTAATGATACTGGCAAACGATTTGAAGTGCGAATGCGCTATGCCGAGTATGATCCTGAGAAGGTGCAAAGCCCCTTTACTGGCAGCACCAATGTAGAACGCATTATCAGAGGTGTGCGGCTGGTACGTTCAGAAACGTCTCGTTGGGAGGCGGCGGTGGGCGGCGATAGCGATGCACTAAGCGATCTTGACGAGGCCGATCCGCAAACGCTGGGGCGGGCCCTCGATCACTTCGGGCGCGATTTAGAGGGCGAACTGGGCTATGAATTTAAAGAAGTGGTGGGACGGCTGCGTGATGGTGAAACACCTGATCAAATTGAGCAGTCGCTAGTATCGCCCGTCGAAACCACCACCCAAGCTGGGGGAGAATCTTTATGATTAGCAAAACAAACTTAAAAGTTTTTATTTATGAACCCGATATTTATGCCCGTTATGCCATCAATAGCTACTTAGCATGGGATCGGCGTACCCGTGTTATGGGAATGTTTGATGCCACTGAAAAAGTCTTTGATTGGTTAGGTCGTCATGCCGAGGTAGAATGGCCTAATTTTGTGATTTTGGGCACGCTTCACTATCCAACTCCAGAGCGACTAACAATGATTATCAACCGTTTAATTGCCTCCATTCACAACATTTCGGTATTGGTACTGAGTCATAGCGCCGAGTCGTCGCTTGCCCTTGCTGCCCACGAAGCTGGCGCACGCGGGTTTTTTTATCGGAATGATGTGGGTATTCAAATTGCTTGGGCTATTGTGTGGGCCCAAGAGCAACAGTTTGCGGTGTCTTACACCGTTAGCAAAAATATCAAACTTGATGAGATACCCCAGCTAAGTGATGCCACCATTCTTCCTAGCCGTCGCCAATATCCTGAACTGACCGACCGTATCCGCGAGGCCATTCAGCTATGTGTGGTCGAGGGTATGAGCGCCGACCTTGCCGCCGATGAAATGGGCGTTAGCATTCATACCATCCGCAGCTATGTGAAAGAAGGCTATCGTATCCTAGAGTCTTACGATCCACATTCAGAATTTCCGGCGGGCATGAGCGCCCAAGAACGGGCTTTTATGCGCTTTACAGCCCTTGAAGATGTTCCTACTACACAAGTTGCTATTGATGGCACAGAATCCCTGTTAGATGAGGAATAAACCATGAGCAAAGCATTGGTAACGGGCGCAACGGGTTTTGTTGGCTCTTGGGTAACACGTAGCCTTGTCGAAGCGGGTCACGATGTGCGGGTGTTGCATCGGGCCAGCAGCCGCCTAGATGCTATTGCCGATTTAGACGTGGCCCATGTTATTGGAGACATAACTGAAGCTGATGTTTTGGCCCGTGCTGTACAGGATATAGATTGGGTGTTTCATGTGGCGGCTATTTCGGCCTATTGGCGCAACGACAAAGATGCAATTTATAAAGTGAACGTAGATGCCACCCGTGATCTCTTGTTGGCTAGCGAGCAGGCGGGTGTTAAACGCTTTATTTTCACCAGTAGCGCCGCCGCAGTTGGTTATGGAGAAGACGATCACGCTGTAGATGAAACGCATCATTTCAACATTGAGCCTCGTTTATCGCCCTATGCTCATAGTAAATTTTTCGCTGAGGCCGAAGTTTATCAAGCCATTCAGCGCGGCCTTGATTGTGTCATTCTCAATCCATCCGTCATTATTGGGCCAGCAGACCTCAATCTCATATCAGGTAGCTTAATCATCGAAATGGCGATGGAGCGTGTGCCATTTATGCCAATGCGCGGCGGCCTAACGCTGGTAGATGTGCGCGACGTAGCTGCCGCACACCTAAGAGCCGCCGAAGTGGGGCGCACTGGCGAGCGCTATTTGCTGGGTACTGTCAATTTAAGCTATCAAGCCTTTTTTAAGTTAGTTGCTGCAATTGTGAACGTTAAGCCACCCCGCATCCCCACGCCACCGTGGTTGGTGTTGGCAATAGCGGGCGTGGCCGATGTGGTCAAAATGCTTCAGCTGCCGCTTTTGCCCGCCGATGTCGAGGGCAATCAACTGCGCCTAAGTACCCGCAACGTTTATTATGATTGCACCAAAGCATGGCGCGAGCTACACATGCCTCAAATTGACATCAAGCAAAGCATTGCCGATACCTATGAATGGTATGAAGCCAACGGCTATCTAAAATAATCATGCCGCAATCAGGATCAAAAAACGGTGGGAAACGGATAACCCCCACCGTTTTTAAGTGATTTTTAGTTAGCGAGCGCGGGCATCGCCGGGCGGCACTTGGAACTGCGCCGGCCATGGAATATAGTTGCTATAAAACTCTTCGTTTTCCACAATCAAATTGCCTTGTGCATCATAGACATCACGATACACATACACCTCTGCGCCAGAAACTGCATAATCCACCTGCACAGTTCCGGTTACGCCGGGGGTCGCTCTATAAACAGGTGGGGGCGGAGGCTGCACATTCCGCACATAAGGGCCATCTTTTTCGACACGACGACCTGTAGAGGTGCTATAAAACTTAAAGGTGACGGTGTAGTTGGCTAGATCGGTATAGGTCTCGATCAACAGATGATAGTCGGTGTCGTTTCTAAAGCGGAAATCTACAATAGGTGAGTAAACAGTGGCATCCATGCCGGGCCCTGTGCCATCTTGCTCATAATAGCTTACTCGATAACCATGCGGCCACCGTTCGATAATAGGGAAGCCCGCCCAAAACGCCGCTTGATACACTGTCGTAGAGACTTGGCATACGCCACCACCTACACCGGTAATGGTTTGGTTGCCATAGATAATCAAGCCCTCTTCAAAACCCGTTTCGGCGCTTACATCGCCCAGAAACTGATTAAATGAAAACTCGGCTTGAGGTGGAATGACCAAACCATGATAGCGTGCGGCAGCCACCTGTACATTGGTGCGGCGGTTGGTGGTGCTGCCCCTAAAAGAAGTGGTTTGCGAGATAATTTCTTCGCGAATACCCAGTTCTTCAGCAGTCATAAATTGATTAATAGTTGGCAACACCTCTTGAAACACCAACGGAATACTACGGTCGGTGGTTGAAAACACTGCACGCTGAAAAGTAGAAAGTGTGCCATCAATATCAAGCGCACGTCCATTGCGGCCCGGATCAATCACTTCAAGTTGGCGCGTGGTGTCGTTAAAAACAAAGCGGGCGTTGGTGGCATCTAGGGTTAGGCTAGGGGCGATGCTCTGCAAGAACTCGCGGGCTTGCTGGTCAGTAATGCTGACATCATAGCGGGCTGTGCCGTCACCATTTTCGACACGCTCAATGCGAAGCATATTAGCCAGCGATTCGGGGGTGGCGGTCCATGGCCCACCCGCAATACCCAACTCGGCAGGAATGTAGAACGTGATCCCCCGCGAGTCAAGAATAGCGTTGGCGGTGTTGGCGGCTTCGCTGGCATCGGCAATAGCCGGATAATCCTC
>CAZLPC010000114.1:7513-8527 GCA_964561305.1 uncultured Anaerolineae bacterium | reverse complement strand
AATTGAGCAATGCCCGCACTCAGCGCAATTTGACGTATAAACCCCGTCGGATGCGCGGCAAGTAGCGCGTCAAGTTGTGGCAAGTTGCAATAGGTGGCTGTGAAATCATGATAAAAGCCGTTGGCTTGTGAGTGATAACACCACGGCGCAAGCCCAAACTGAGTTGCATCGGTGATGGGTAGCGGTTGATAGGCCATTTTGGGCACTAGGGCTGCGCTCTCAATCACCTCGCGATAGCGGGTCAATTGTCCATTTTGGTTATAGTGGGTGTGCAGATAGTCTAGTGTTTCATGCGTGGTGCGGCGCTTGGTGCGGATGATCTCATCACAAATCGCGGCGGCAGTTTCTAAATCACCATAATCATTTTTATCAATCAGACCCTCAGGCAATAGCTCGCGGTGGGTGGCGATCCGCGCCACCACCGAAGGCGTGCCACATCCCAGCGACTCATAAACTGCGTTTCCAAAGGTCTCTACAAAGCTCCCCTGTGACAGCGTTAATGCGCCGAGGCTGTAATATTCGTTGAGCATGGCATAGGGAATCCACTCATGAAACAAGAAATATTCGGTTAAGCCACGTTGTGCAATATCCGCCTCAACACGCCGATAAAATTCAACCACACCCTCATCGGAATAGCTGCCGTGCCACTGTGGAACCAACACACGCAGATTGGTGTGCCCATAGCGATGCACCAATAAATCCGCGATACCAATCGTCTGCCATATCCCTTTGGTTTCTTCGGGACGATGTGGATGCAATACAATCGTATGTTGTGCAGGGTCTATAGGATTTTTAACGTTTAAGTTGATGCGCTTCACGACATTCTCGGTGGGGCTAGGTTTAAAGTGGCTCCAATCCATGCCATTAGGAATCAATTGAATACGCTGGCGCAGCTCTGGGAAGAAGCGACCCGCCGTCGCTAACACAAACTTGCGGCTATACTCTGAGATGAGTACCATGCTGTGAGCTTGGTGGATGAACGCGCCTTGAATCGTCTCTGGATAGACATTATCG
>CAZLPC010000114.1:0-7503 GCA_964561305.1 uncultured Anaerolineae bacterium | reverse complement strand
GCAGGTGTTCATACACAAACGGGAACAATAATTCGCCATCATGAATGTAGCATCGGTCGGCATCTTGCAACTGCTCGCTAAAGTCTTGAATAATGCCCGCAATGTTGTGTGCGCCTGTGTCATAAGGCCCCGGAAAAGGCTGTTTATAGCGCAAAATGGGCTTTACGGTCACGTTGGGATGCCACTGAAAATCGGTTTGGGTGTCTTGGCGGCGCGTAGAAAGGATCACCACCTGATGGCCATGCTTGCCCAAATGTTGCGAGACATAGCGTAAATGTTTTTGGGCCCCACCCAAATCATGATCAGGAAAAAGCGGAGTGATAGAGTGCATCACAATTTTCATCGTATATCTTTCGATGATGGTAGCGCCGGGTTACGCTCGAAAATATAACGTATTGCTTGCCGAATGGGAATATTAGAGCCACTTAGCAACACCCCCACGCGGAACAAGCGCCCCGCCACCCATGTGAAAAAGAAAGCCGCCACCAGCATAGAGACAAAACTAGCCACTAATTCTAGGGGAGGAATGGTGATGATGGCGGATCGCATCACGATTGTAAGGGGGGCTGTAATGGGAATAAGGCTAAGGACGACGGCTAATGTGCCGTTAGGATCATTAATGATCAATGTCATTAGCCATAATGGGGCTACGGCGGGCAACACAATCACTGTCAGCAATTGCGAGGCATCGCGCAGGTTGCCGCTAATGGCTCCTATGGCAGCCGAGCCTGAACCAAGTGTTAAAAATGCCCCCAAAAAGTATACCAAGCTAATAACAACACTATAGAAGCGTATCTCAAGGCTACCGAGTGCCGCGATGTTATCAGCCGCCAAGATGGTCAGCAAAACAGCAGTGGTCAGCCACAACACAATCTGCAACAGCCCCAACGCGCCCAAAGCCACCACTTTGCCAAACAACAACGGCATGGGCCGCACACTTGAAATGATGACTTCAATCATGCGCGTTTCGCGCTCTTCAATGACACTTTGCATCAAATAGCCACTGCTGGTCATTGTCGAGATAAACAAGATCAACGAGAACAAATACACCATCCAAAACCGTGCCAACTCGTCTGTTTCGCTAACTGTGCGGCTTTCGCCCGACGTTTCAACAGTATGTTGCGTAATGTTGGCGGGGTATTGCAAGCGCACGTAGATCGGCGCGGTGGCCTCATCTGTGATGAGGCTGTTTAAGACAAAGCCCTCTATTAGATCGCTTTGCCCTAGCAAGTCTAGGTTAAAGTTTTGGGCAACGGCCTCTACTTCACCTGTTTCTAAATAATTAGCGGGGATTAGATAGTAGCTCCCGATGCTGCCATTTTTAAGGGCGCGTTGGGCTTCGGCTTCAGTTTCAAAGCGCAACACTTTGCTGTCGAAAGGTGGCGTAGTGGGTGCTGCAAACAAGCCCGATTGATCCACATAACCAATGGTATCATAGTCTTCTAGCGCTTTGGCCAATTCTTCGGCTGGGGATAAGGCGGTGCTTGGTTCGTTATCGTCATCCTCAGTGCCAAATGTATCTATTGCTATAAAACTGCCAACTGCCAGAATAGCAAGCAGTGGCAATCCAAATGTCGAAAAGAGGTAGGCCCGCCGCAAGAATTGCCGCCGAGCCTCATAATGTATTACTGTCCAAATCAAACGCATTGCTAGTTTGTCCCTTGTACAAATACAAATACGCGGCTGCTTTCAATGGTTTGGCCATTGCTAAGGGTTGCCAGCGCATAAATTTGCCCGGTCAATGGCCCGGTCACCTGCCATGTGCCGCGTGCGCCATCCGACAAGTTGGTATCAGAAATGATAATACTGCTTTGTGCGCCTTGCACCAACAAGAAATCAATGCGGGTGGCATTCGTCGGAAAATTAAGCCAATTAATGTTGACTGTAGCGCCTAGTTGAAGCGTATAGATTGTGCCGTCGAAGCCCAAAAATGGGAAAATGTCGGGCGCACCCGATCCAACAGCATAGGTCGGGTCATAGACCACCCGCACCAATGGCGAGGTAGATGTGCCAAATTCGTTTTGGGCCACTGCAAAGAAATATAACTCACTATCGAAGGTGTTAAAGGTATAGGTGAGTTGTGTGCCATCAAATGGGTCGGTGTCTTGTCCCACTTGTACCGGATTAGGATCGGTCGGAGTGGTGCGGGCATAATAAATCACGCGGTTGGCATCGGTTACAACGCCTACATCTAATGCAATTTCTTGCTGCAATGTTACTAACACACCATCGGTGCGGGTAAGCGTGGGGCGAATGGTTAGGGTGCTGAGGGTACGCGGCGCTTGGCCGCCGGTTGTAGCTTGCGTAGGTGTGGTTTGGGTGCTGCCGGAGGGTGTAAGGGAAGGGGCTAGCGTAACCACCACGCCACTACTCCCACTGGGTACATACAACACTTGTCCCACAAAAATGAGTTCAGGGCTGGCCAAACAATTGCCATTCTGTAAAATAGTCACATTTGTATTATAGCTGGTGGCTAAATTGCCAAGTGTATCGCCGGCCCGCACCGTATAAGCTGCCCAGCCCACTGGCACTGCACATGCCAAATTCGGTGTAGGCGTAAGATTAAGTCCTAGCCCCGGATTGACAACAACCGTATCAGGAACACGCGGCAGATATAAAATTTGCCCCACAAAAATCGTCTCTGGACTGGCCAAGCAGTTGCCATTTTGTAGATTGCCAGTGGTAGTATTGGTGCGCGTGGCAAGGTCGCCAAGCGTGTCGCCGCCGCTTACTGTATAGGCCACCCAGCCCGGCGGTGCATTGCAACTGGCAGGTACGCCGACGCTGGCAATGGTTGATGTTGGCACAAAGCCGCCAGTTGTGCCGCCTGTGCCTGTGTTGATATAACGCTGGGCATCCACTGTTGGTATTCCAGCTGGCAAGCTGGGCAAAAAGATAAGCTGATCAACAAAAATGTTCTCGGTGGCGATACAGTTTCCTTGCTGAAGGTTGGCCACACTGCTACCAATGTTATCAGCCAATGTGCCCAATGTATCACCAAACCGAATCAGATAAGCCTGCCAACCTGTTGGAATAGGGCAATTAGAGGTCGGGTTGACATTGCCAAAACTATTGGTGGGGCTGGGTTCTGGGGTAGGAACAAATGAGGTTGGCTCGGTAGTAGGAAAGTTGCGCGTAGAGGCAACAACATTCACTGTATTGTCATTTTCGCTGTCACCACCACACGCTGCGATCAGCAACATGATAATTATCAATGTCAATAGTCGTCGCATTTTGGCCGTCCTCACTGTTTAATCAATACTGTATATATCTATACACTTCCCGTCTCTGCGGCAAGAGTGGGCTTATTGCGGCGACGAAAAAGCTGGGGCAGGCGCTTTACTTCTTGCAGATCAAAGATAAACGCGCCAATAACAAAAAAGACGACACCTACCCCGCTACCAAGCCCTACTCTTATAAGGCCCGCTATCCGACCGCGTTCGGGGAACAAGCTGTTGGTTAACAGTAGATCAAGCAATATAACTGGAATCACCATCACCATAGTGGCGGCTAGGGTGCGTGTAATGGCGCGGCTGATACGACTGCCATCCAAGTCGCCCCAACGTCCCTTCAAAATAACAGTGAGCAACCCTAATTCAATAACGAAGCTGATGAGATAGCCCATAGCCGGAATGCCAACGACAAAGGGACTGGCCAAGGGCCAATCGGACTGTAAATAGATATTATAGGCAATCACCATACCTAAGACTGCGCCGATCATGCCTGCGACTGAGACCAATAGCGGTATAACAGTGTCTTTTTGGGCATAAAACGCCCGCGCTACTACCTCATGTACTGCTTGAAAAACCAATGCGAATGCAAACACTTGCACTGAGGCATAGACTAAATTGGCCTCGCGGGTATTAACAAACAAAATATCAGTGGCTGGGCTACCAATTAGCAACATGCCCGCCGCCGCTGGTATGGTTGCTACGCTAATGAAGCGCACCGCTTCTGAGAACAGCTGGCGGCGTTCCTCTACTTGCTTGAGTTCAGTCATGGCGGCTAGGGTGGGAAATATCACGAAGCCGATGGCCGTGCCGATCAACGCCTCTGGGATATCCATAATCCGTAAGCCCCAGTCAAATGCGCTTAAGGCCCCTTCGCCTAGGCGCGAGGCGATGTTATTGATGGCCAAAATATTGATAATAAACACCCCACTCGCCATCATACGCGGCAACATCAAGCGCACTACCTCACGCAGGTTGGGATCATTCCAGCCCAAGCTAGGAAACCACCGCGCTCGAAACATCAGCAAGCCCGGTATCTGCACTATCAGATGCAACACTGCCCCCAACACCGTACCCCATGCCAAGCCATAAATGCCCAGCATATCGTCACCTGTTAAAAAGATGACACCCAACAGCAACCCAATATCTTGAAAGATTGGAGCTAAGACAGGCAAAAAGAAATGGTTATGCCCGTTTAGTGTCCCAGAAATAAGGCCGCTAAGGGCAAATAATATGGTGCTAATCGTCAATATCCGCATTAAATTAGCCGATTGTGCAATTTGATCGGGGTCACTAAAGCCCGGTGCAATCACATATTCAATCAATGGATGGGCAAAGATAGCGATTAAGGCACTCAAAAAAATGGTGACAATCAAAAGCGTATTAAATACTTGGCTAGCCAAGCGCCAAGCACCCGGCCCATCACGCCGATTGAGCAAGCCGCTAAAGACGGGGATAAACGCGACCGTTAAAGCTCCCCCTGCAATTAAAGTTACGAGGCGGGCTGGGGCTGTGTTGGCGGCCACAAAGCTATCATAATTGGCGCGTGCGCCGAAACGGTCAGCGATGATAATCACTTGCCCCAAGCTGATCAGTTTGGTTAGCCCAAACCCCATCATGACCACCAACGCCGACTGTAAAATGCGGCGTGATGACAACGGGGCAGCATGATCTAGCACGTCTTTGGAAGTTTGGTCTGGTAAGGTGTTTTCTGACATCAATGTTCTCGCTTCTTAAAAAAACAGATGACCAACGGTTTTTAATGCTACTAACTTGTTGATAGAACGCAACCCCGCTACACTCTGCACTAAACAGCGATTATCCGACGACTGCATAACGCAAAACTAAAACACCAAAAGGAGAAACCATGACAGAGCAACCCCTTTTGTCGCCAGTGAGCGGCAACCCGATGCAAGCCATACAATTTGAAGGCTGTACTATCTATCGTGATCCTGAAACTGGCGGCCACTGGTTGCCGCGTGGTGAGCTAGAGCGACTGACGACGCACCAATTTGAACGTGAAATGCCACCGATCTTAGAAATTAATGAACAATCTATGCAGCACAGCGGTCGTTTTTCACCTGAAAGCGGCCTGGAACTTGTTGAATATGAATTTGCTAATAGCGGCATTCATATTGAGCAAGACCTTAGCACCAAAGGCGTTTGGCTAGATAGCGGCGAACTAGCCAAAATTATGCGCTATGTTTATGAGAATGTTGAAGCATTTGAAGCTCCTCCAGAAGAACCCGAATCGCTAACACTAAGCGAGAGGATTTTGTTGTTTTTATACGCCCTAACTGAAAACCCGCCCCAACTGTAGGTATTCAGGCGATAACGCCTAGGACAAGGACTGTAGAAAACAGTAGATGAACATTCAAGCGGCGCAACAATTCTTCAAAGAAGCATTTGCACAACACATCACTCAACGATTGGTTGGCATTGAGTATGAATATCCTATTGTGCAACTGACAAGTGGCGAAGGCACACCCTATGCGGTGGTTCTGTCTTTGTATGAGCAATTGGCGGTGCGGGGCTGGCAGTTGGGGCGCGATGGCGCGACACAAGTTGTGATCGAGGCACGCCATCCCTATCAAAACAGTGAAGGTACAGTTATCGGCCATCACTTTATTACCACCGATGCAGGCTTGAACATTCTCGAAATTGGGCTGGCCCCCATGCACACACTTCAAGAGTCAGAAAGTGAACTGAAACGCTTGCTAGTGCTGGTGCTTGATATTATAGAGCCAATGGGGGCAACCTTGCTGGGTTATGGCATTCAGCCTGTTACCAACCCTTCTCATGATAATTTGGCAGCACGCGGACGCTATCAATTCTTGTATGACGAGTTTAATCGTGGTGCTGCGTTTATGGACGATCTTATCTTATATACAGCTCCTAATGGTGAATATGGCCCCGACGAACTGTCGGGCTATGGCATTTTTACGTTGAGTGCAGCCGGCCAAACACATATAGACATCGGGCGCGACGAAGCGATTTCGGTTATTAATGCCTTAAACATTACATCGGGTTTTCGGATTGCGTTATTTGCTAATTCGCCCATCTGGAAGAATAAGGTTTCGACCTATAAAGCCAATCGCGAGCTTTTTTGGGAGTGGGGTTGGCGCAACCGTGAAAACCAAACCGGTATTCCGCCTCGTTTCCAAAACATGGAACACTATCTCGATTTTTTATTCGATTTTCGTGGTTTTATGGTACAGCGTGGCGATCAATATTATAAGATGGATATGTCGCGCCCTTTTCGTGCTTTTTTCACGTCGCCTACACAAGCAATGACAGCACTTAATGGCGATGTGGTAGAGATTGCGCCACAGCTAGACGATGTGCATTTTCAATGCGGCACAGCGTGGTTTACGGCGCGGCTACAATCAACACACGGCACAGTTGAAGATCGTTGCCCCGCCAACCAACCCCCCTATGCCCATTTGGGTGCATCGGCCTTGCTATTAGGTTTGGTCGAAAATCGTGCCGAGCTAACAGCCTTTGCCGACCAATTTTCCCATGATCAAGCGCGGGTGTTACGGCTAGCAGCCGCTAAATATGGCTTGGCTGCCCAACATCCAGAGCTAGATTTCTATGCCCATGTGTGCGAGTTAGTCGCAATCGCTCATAGAGGGCTTCTGATGCGGAACTATGGCGAAGCGGTGTATTTGGCAGAGGTGCAAGAGCGAGTGGAGCGACGACGTTGCCCAGCAGATGATGCGCTTGATTTTTATGAGCAAGGCGGTTTGCCGATGCTCATTGACCAACTGAATATGAAAAGGTTTTTAGAATGACCGATAAAAAAGGAATGATCGCCTTGATTGCCCACGATGGCAAAAAAGCCGATATGGTGGCCTTTGCCCTAGAAAACCAAGCCATTTTGTCCCAATATCTCATTTTGGCGACAGGCACAACCGGACAAATGTTGATCAATAAGGTGAGCTTAGATGTTGAGCGAATGCTGTCGGGGCCGTTTGGTGGCGATGCCCAAATTGCGGCGCGGGTAGCCCAACACGAGGTGGCTGCTGTATTTTTCTTTGTTGATCCATTAGGCAAACATCCGCATGATCCCGATATTCAAATGCTGTTGCGAATTTGTAATGTCCATGATGTGCCTTTGGCGACAAATGTGGCCACCGCCCAATGTATTATTGATGCGTTTCGGCGCGACGAAATTGAGCCTAGAAATTAACAATCACACGCTTTGACAAGCTATTCTGTCAAATACCCCATAGCTAAAGCAAGGGGCTTGCAGTTCACTGGCTAAGCAGTG
>CAZLPC010000113.1:6593-8542 GCA_964561305.1 uncultured Anaerolineae bacterium | reverse complement strand
CTACACCGGGGGGCACAACATGAATGTGACGGCGATCTGCCCGATATAGCCATAGCATTTGAATGCGTTCGGCAGGTGTAGCAGCAATCAAGCGATCTACGCGCTGCATGATGTCGGCTTCTACAGCGACTCGCACATTGCGCTCGGCGAGGGGTATAAACGCTTCATAATCTGGCAATTCTTCATCAGCAATACGATCTTTCATGCGCCCCAGCGTATGAAACATCTGCACAATGGGTATCTCCCAGCGCTCTTTTAGTTCCAATGCCACCCAACCACTTAACCAATAGTGGCTAAAGATGATGTCATAGCAAGGTAAGTTGGCTTGGGCAAAATGAAGCATGGCATCTCGAAACGATGCCAAATAAGGGTAAATAGCACCTGTCTCAAGATAATGAGGCGGGCCCGCTGGCAGATAAATAAGACGGGCGTTCGCATCAATTGGCACAATTTGTCCGGCGGCTTCGGGCGTATCTTCACGGGTAAAAACATCCACAAGCACGCCTTGTTGCCCCAAAAAGCGAGCGATCTCACGTACATAGACGTTCATACCACCTGTTTTTTTGCCCCCTAAAGGCGCAAGTGGTGAGGTATGCAGGCTAATCAGCGCAATCTTTAGTGGTGATTCCATGCTATTTCCTTCTCGTTAGGCCAACTGTGGCTGAAAATGCGCGATCAAGTTCATCACGCGAATATCTTTGCCCCCCATACGATACTTATAGGTTTCGTTGCCGCGCAAAAAGTCAAAGCGACGATAGCCCTGCTCAATCGCATGGCGAATGAGATATGCCAATAACACAATACCGGGGCTAAACCCCTCTATCGCACTAACATCAAGACCAGAGTTATAGACCAAAACCTCGTCTTGATACAGAAAATTGAGATAGGCTGCCACCAAATCGTCATTGGCCTTGATAAAGGCCATTTGCACATATCCCAGCGCATAGAGGGCCGGAACAATCGCCTTAAAAAAAGCCACATTACGGAAATCGGCTAAAAAGGCTAGTTTATCGGCGCTGGAAGACCCCATCAGACGCAGAAAATCGTCAATTGCAACATTAAGATCATAGCTATCGTCTACTACAAACCAATCTAAAGACTCTTCAGAGCCTTCGGCTTTACGCATTTTGCGTTTTAATTCATGGCGATCTTTTTTATCGAGTGCCTGAACGTAGTCGGCAAAATTATTGGGCAACGCAATAACGGGGCATACTTCTTGTTCTTTAATAAGCACCTGCGCCCCATTTTGTTCTAGCGATAGTGCCAAAGTAGTTAGAATACTGGCATATTCTGGGATGTTACATAGATCAATGCGATCCAATTGATCTTGATGAGTAAAAAGATAGTCAGAGAGAGCTGAGATCACATCATTTTCAGCCTCAGCCGATACAATTAAACCCAAATAATCGGTCACATCCACGCAACCAATTGTCCGCAATACACGCTCATTATCGGGTGTGGTTTGAATAAACCATGGCGCAATGCCCATCAAAACGTCATCGTCGTCATAGATAGCGAGCAACCAAAGCTGGCCGGGTTCATAGGCACGCCACCAGATAGATTGCCATTCCCATGTCAAAAAGATCAGGTTTAGATTACTTTTAGCGAGCAGTGCGTTCCAGTCGTCGTATAGCAGATCAAAGATATCATGGGTGGTATAACAGGCAACTTTCAAAAGAACACCTTTCTGTGTTGTTCGTAGAGCACTATTATAGCGACCATCTGTCAGAAAAAATTTAATAAATGATGTGTGACAGCAGTTGCGGGTGATCAATATCCATGATAAACTGCCCACACCAAAAGAAACGACCAAAAAGCACCATAGTCGTAGACATAAACGGTGTAAACGCTCAAATACTCAATTACTATAGATGACTCTTCGACCGTCCGCTCCATTTTTTTGTTATCTGCGGCAGTCGGTAATAACAAGAAATTGTTGTGATTTTAGG
>CAZLPC010000113.1:3507-6583 GCA_964561305.1 uncultured Anaerolineae bacterium | reverse complement strand
TGGAATAGCATGAGCAATGGCGACCAAAATTCTAGTTGTTGATGACGATGTAGATAGCCTTAAACTCATTGGCTTAATGCTTCAGCGCCAAGGGTATGAAGTTGAAGGCGCAAACTCTGGGGAGCAAGCGCTAGAAAAGGCCAACGCCGACCAACCCGATCTAATTATCTTAGATGTAATGATGCCCGATATGGACGGCTATACGGTTTGTAAAGAATTGCGAGGCAACCCTCGCACCAACGAAATTCCGATCATTATGTTTACCGCCAAAACGCTTATTGATGATAAAGTCGCTGGTTTTGAAGCTGGTGCCGACGATTATCTTACCAAACCAACTCATCCCGCCGAGCTGGCCTCGCGGGTAAAGGCCATTTTGGCCCGCAGTGCCGCCGCCCGCAAAGGTAGCGAAAATGAGAGTTTTTCGTATGCGTTTATTGGGGCCAAAGGCGGCATTGGCACAACCACACTGGCTGCCAATGTTGGCGCTTTGCTGGCCACACGCGGCACAACTGCCCTCGTAGATTTTCGACTGGGACAAGGCACATTGGGCCTTAGTCTAGGTGCAGGCCGCTCGACAGGTTTGGCCAATATTATCAGCCGTGCACCTGCTGAAATTACACCCAGCACCGTAGAGTCAGAACTGGTCTCTCATAATTCTGGCCTAAAATTATTACTATCATCATCGCGCCCCCGCGAAAGCCAGCTTAATATTTCTCAAGATGCCGCCATTGCCGTTGTTGGCGCTTTGGGACAACTGGCCCAAAATGTTCTAATAGACTTAGGGCCGGGTTTGAATCGTCTTAGCGCCCGCATTTTGCGCGAAGTCAATCTCACCATTTTAACGGTCGAACCGACTCGTATTGCAATGGCGATGGCCCGCAATTTGCTAGATGAAATTCGGCAACTGGGCATTGATGACAACGGCATTTTCATCACAGTCATCAATCGTACACCCTCTGGGGTACAATTTTCGTGGCAAGAAGCCGAGCGCATTTTGGGCACAAACAACATCGCCATGATCTCGCCTGCCCCAGAGTTGGCTTTTCAGGCCGCTGAGGCAGGTGTGCCACTGGTACGTTATCAGCCCGATGCAATTATCGTTAGCCAATTTTCAAAATTAACCGAAGAAATACTAAAGCGTGTGGACAGCGAATAGGGTTCTATTGGCTGCCCAACTTTTATTGAGACAAAAAATGAGCATGACGGATACTTTGTTACAACGGGCAAGGCAGCTTCTTCAGTCTTCTTCATTTACACTTGCACTAACAGGGGCGGGTATCAGCACGCCTTCTGGCATTCCAGATTTTCGCAGCCCCAAGTCTGGCTTATGGGAACAATATGATCCCATGATTGTAGCCAGCTTACAGGGTTTTCGGCATCAGCCTCACCAGTTTTATGCGTGGTTGCACCCACTGGCCCAATCTATGCTAGATGCCACGCCCAACGCCGCCCACTATGCCCTAGCCCAGCTAGAGCAACTAAAGCTATTGCATGGCATTGTTACCCAAAACATAGATTTACTGCATAGTAAAGCCGGGTCATCTTCAGTCTATGAAATTCATGGCCACATGCGGACAATGACATGTATTAAATGTTTCAGCAATTTTGAACTTGAACCGATCTTTCTTGGCTTTCTAGCAGATCACCA
This sequence comes from uncultured Anaerolineae bacterium, assembly GCA_964561305.1. Lineage (GTDB taxonomy): Bacteria > Chloroflexota > Anaerolineae > Aggregatilineales > J027 > J027. The sequence continues at coordinate 4,935 of CAZLPC010000113.1, read as the reverse complement.
AGTGCCACTTTGTGAGAAATGTGGCGGCCTTTTAAAACCCGATGTAATCTTATTTGGTGAGCAATTGCCCGCCCGTATCTATAGTCAGGTCGAGTATGCCCTGCGACAAACCGATGTGATGTTGGTGGCTGGTTCATCTCTAGAAGTGATGCCCGTGGCCGACTTCCCGATGCGGGTCAAACAACGTGGCGGACGATTAATCATCGTTAATTTGCAATCCACTGCGTATGATCAAATCGCAGATGTCGTTATTCATGATGATGTTGCGGTGATATTGCCAGCAATTGTAGCATTGATAAAAGGCGAGCATAATGACCGACACTGAAAACCGCTTGATGGGCCGTGCTGAAAGTGATGAAACAGCGCGGCGCTATATGCGCCTGATGGCCCGCTATGAGCGGATGATGGAAATTAGCCGTCAGTTAAACTCTACCCTCGATTTAGGGGCATTGTTAAACAAAATCATCAAGGCCGCCACCGAATTAACTGAAACCGAAGAAGCCTCGATTATGCTTATTGACCCCACCACAGGGGAATTGCGCTTTGAAGCGGCCTCAAACATGACACCCGGTGCAATGGCCACTATCACTGCCCCTATGGAAGGCAGTTTGGCGGGTTGGGTAGCCACCACGGGCGAAACTGTCTTGGTAGAAGACACCCGCAACGAAAAACGCTTCTTCAGCCAAGTAGACAAAATTTTGCGGTTTAACACCCGCAACTTGGTCGGTGTACCAATGGAGACGCATGGCAAGATTATCGGTGTATTAGAAGCTATCAACAAAATTGATGACCGCCCATGGACTGATGAAGACCTAGAAACACTCAGTACACTGGCGGCGCAAGCTGCCATTGCCATCGAAAATGCGCGATTATTTCAGCAAAGCGACTTTATTGATGAAATGGTACACGAGTTGCGTACTCCCCTAGCTGCGTTGAAGGCCAGCACTGTTTTACTGCTGCGCGACCTGCCCGAAGAACGACGCATAGACATTATCCGCACCATGCAAAGCGAAACCGAACGCCTGAGCCGCATGGCCACCGACTTCTTAGACCTTGCCCGCCTAGAATCTGGCCGTACCCGCCTAAACCTTGAAGTATTCGATAGTTATGAACTGGTGCGCGAAAGCCTAGAAATTGTACGCCATCAAGCCGATGAAAAAGGCTTATCTATGAATATCGCTGGTGATCGCCTTGCCATTAAAGCCGACCGCAGCAAATCGAAACAGGTATTGCTGAATCTGTTGACGAATGCCATTAAATATAATCACGAACACGGGCAGATCACTTGCTATATTGATCCTGATGAGGAAGATGAAAACTGGATACGGTTTGCGATAGCAGATACCGGACCCGGTATCTCAGAAGAACATCAGCGCCGCATGTTCGAGAAGTTCTTCCGTGTGCCCGGCTCTGAAGTAACACAAGGCA
>CAZLPC010000113.1:0-3497 GCA_964561305.1 uncultured Anaerolineae bacterium | reverse complement strand
GCACAGGGCTGGGGTTAGTAATTGCTAAACGCATTATCGAGCAGCACGGCGGGCGCATGTGGCTAGAAAGCCAACTTGGGGTGGGGTCTAGTTTCTTATTTGTGCTGCCCACCGAAAACGCATAAATAAGGGGCGCATGTTGCGCCCCGCTACCAGTCTTATACACGGCCATAGATTTCAGTTAATTCTCGTAGCCGCCGCTTGACCTCATCGGTTATTTGTTCGTCGCTGTAACGCCATTGCCAATTGCCCCCCAAGCTACTGGGATAGTTCATACGGGCTTTGTTGTCTAGCCCCAATACGTCTTGCAAAGGTATCAAAGCAATGTCGGCTACCGACGACAACGCTAGCCGGATCAAGTCCCAATGAATTTCATGCTCCACCAGTACTTTTGCATATTGACGGGCATAGTTGCGCTCACTTTCTAATTGAGCAGGGTCTTCGGTTGTGCCAGTGGTATCGTTGCGAAGAAACCACCCCACCGTCGTCTCGTTGTCGTGTGTGCCTGTATAAACCACTGTATTCGCATCATAGTTGTGGGGCAAAAACAAGTTGTCGGGCCCAGAACTAAAGGCAAAGACCAAAATTCGCATTCCCGGCAGGTTAAATTGTGTGCGTAAGGCCTCGACCTCAGGAGTAATAACGCCCAAATTTTCAGCTATCAGAGGCAGTTCATCGCCTCCCAAAGCCTTAAGGGTGGCTTCAAAGAAATGTGCGCCGGGACCTTTAATCCACTCGCCTTTTATAGCCGTTTCTTCTTCAGAAGGAATTTCCCAATAGGCCTCAAAACCGCGAAAATGGTCAATACGGATGATGTCTACCATCTGCAACATAGACTTAAACCGATCAATCCACCACACATAGCCACGTTGCCCCATTAAATCCCACCGATAAAGCGGATTGCCCCAGCGTTGACCAGTAGCGCTAAAATAATCGGGCGGCACCCCTGCCACAACGGTTGGGTTGCCTAGCTCATCCAAATAAAACAAGTTAGGGTTGGCCCACACATCAGCACTGTCATGTGCGACAAAAATCGGAATATCGCCAATAATTTGGATACCTTGATCGTTGGCAGCTTTTTTAACTGCCCGCCATTGCGTGAAAAATATCCATTGTAAGAATTTTTGATAGAGCAGGCTGTCTTGCAACTCGGTTTTTGCTGATTCAAGGGCCGATGGTTCTCTTTGCACTAAGGCTTGGGGCCACTCTACCCATGAGCCACCCCCATGATGGGCCTTAAGCGACATAAAAAGCACAAAATCATCTAACCAACGTGCTTCGGCACTAACAAATGCGGCAAAGTCGGTATTTTCACCTTGTGCCTTAAACTGTTCAAAAGCCAATTTTAATTTTTTGGTTTTATAGTCAATAATCCAACCATAATCTACATTGTCTGTTGGAAAAGCTGGCACATCTTCCAGATCGGCTTCTGATAAATAGGACATCTCTTGTAGACGATTGAGACTGATAAGCATAGGATTGCCCGCAAAAGCCGAAAAACATTGATAGGGAGAGTCGCCATAGCCAGTAGGTCCCAGTGGTAAAACCTGCCACAGCTGCTGTTTGGTTTCAACCAAAAAATCAATAAAGCGATATGCTGTGTCACCCAAATCACCGATGCCATGCGCACCGGGCAAAGATGTAGGATGCAACAAGATACCACTCGAACGCTTAAATGCCATAATCTACTCCTCAAGATAGATGGTGCAACAGTACGCCTTCATAATACCAAACTGCAACGTTCTGCGGTATAAGTAGCACGCTAGATATGCTAAAATTTCATGCAGACGAAGCCAAAACCGATGATGAAACCACTATGACAACTATTGCAAACCGCTATGAGATTGAAGACCTGATTGCACGCGGAGGAATGGGGGCCGTGTATAAAGGACGCGACCTAACAACGGGCTTGCCTGTTGCTATCAAATGGCTAAAACCCGATCTTATCGCCGATAATCCACAACTAATCGAGCGATTCCACCGCGAAGGCGAAATTTTGCGCCAACTTAATCATCCCAATATCGTGAAAGTGTTCTCTACCTTTCAAGATCAAGATAACCATTACATTATTATGGAGTATGTGAGCGGTGGCACACTAGAAAACTTGATGACAACCACCAGCCCGATGCCGCTGGAGGTCGCGTTGCGGATTGCGCTAGACATTATTGATGCCCTAACGCGCACCCATCGGTTAGATATTGTTCACCGCGACATCAAGCCTTCTAATGTGCTGATGGCTCCCGACGGCACGCCACGTCTCAGCGATTTCGGCATTGCCCGCAATGTAAACCGTGGACAAAATCTAACTACTGCTGGCACAGTAATGGGTACGTATGCCTATATTAGTCCAGAGGGAATTCGGGGAGAATCACTGGATCACCGCGCCGACATTTGGTCGTTTGGGGTTATGCTCTACGAAATGTTGGCAGGGCAACGTCCATTCAAAGGAGACCATGAAACAGCTATTCTGATTGCTATTTTGCAAGAACCAATGATTGATATTCGGGTTTTGCGCCCCGATATACCCGAACCCCTAGCAAACCTTATTGAACAAATGCTAGTCAAAGACTTGCACGAGCGCATCAATAGCACGCGCCAAGTGGGGGCCCACCTAGAAGCCATCCTAAATTGGGTACTTAAAGGCACAGAGTCAGGCGTTGTTTCGCGGTTTAGTAGTTCCACTCCCACATCCGATATCTTTGATATTAAGATTGATGTTGCACCACCACGTCCAAACACAGTCGAAAATATACCTTCCAAAACCCCAAAAAACGCTCGTGGGCTTCTCCTCTTAGGAATAGGCAGCTTGGCTGTCATGGGGGTTATGCTGGTTTTGCTGGTAGCAAGTGGAGTCTTTACTAGCACAGACCAACCCACAAATTTAGTAAATAGAACGCCATCCAATACAATTCCCCTTGTCACCAACCACAATAACAATGAACTGGCAGTTCTCATTGCCCAAATTGAACCATTAGGGGAGGTTGCACCAAGAGATGTCTCGCGTTTTATTGCCGACGACCTGCATTCTAAGCTAGAAGTAGAATTTAGTTATTCGTCCATTCGCGTCTTCCGGTATCCAGAAATTGTCCGAAGCAGCGAAGAGGCCCTCACAATTGCTGAGGCCAATCGGGCACAAGTGATTGTTTGGGGCACTTATGACGCTGGTGGAATAACACTCAATATTCAAATTGGAGATATATATACCCCTTATCCCAATTTGCCACTGCCACGCGAAACCATTGAACAGGTAGCAAATGTGCGCGTTGAAATGGCTAACGAACGACGCGAGTCTATTGTTGGAAATGTCTTAGGGGCTATTATTGCTATTCAAGCCTCTGATACAAACTCAATGACAGCCATTAATCTCGTTATTTTACAAGAACTAGACTTTATTCCCCCTATGGTGAGAGACAACACTGTGGCTGGCAGCTTCCATCGGTTTGCATTAACTGTGCGTACCGACCCCAAACGCGCACTTCAACAATTAATAGAAGGCC
>CAZLPC010000112.1:8228-8617 GCA_964561305.1 uncultured Anaerolineae bacterium | reverse complement strand
AATATGGAAAGCGCAAGTTTGTACGTTTAGTTAAAGGATAAACCCTGATGATGAATGAACCCAATCCGCCCAACGAGATGCCCCCTGCATCGCCAAGCCCGTCTGGTGGCGATATGGGCGCATCGCGTCCATCCCAGCCACCACCCCAATATAGCTATCGGCCCATGCCACAGCCATCCATGGGCTATGTGCCACCCGCGGCCCCGCCCCCGCCGAAGTCTGGCACAGGCAAAATAGCGTTTTGGATTATTACAGCCATGACCACTGGCTTTTTCTTGCCGATTTGTGCCTGTGTATTTTTGTGTTTTACTACTTTTGCTGGGCTAGCCGCAATAAGTAACAATGTGTCGGACACTGGCAGCGGCCCGGGTGTGGGTGTTATCGAGTTG
>CAZLPC010000112.1:0-8218 GCA_964561305.1 uncultured Anaerolineae bacterium | reverse complement strand
TGTTGCAACAGTGCGTAGCGTTTACTCTGTGCCCGTGGCTTTGGCGCAACCACCAGCAGTTTTCAGTCGCAACTAGACTATATGGCCGACAACAATGATGTAGAAGCAGTGGTTATTCGCGCCAACAGCCCCGGCGGTGGTGTAAATGCCAGCGATGAAATGTGGTATGCCGTTGAGCAGTTTCGTCAAGATACGGGCAAGCCTGTTGTGGTCTATATGCAGGGCTTGTGTGCATCGGGGTGTTTATATGTGGCGGCAGCGACTGATGAACTCTTTGCCAATCGCAATACGCTCGTGGGCAGCATTGGTGTCATTTCGACATTTTTTAATGCCGAAGAGCTATTGGATGATATTGGCGTAGAGGCCCAAGTGGTGGCAACTGGCGACACCAAAGATTTCGGCAGCATTTTCCGAGAGCTTACACCCGAAGAAGAAGCCTTTTGGCGCATACAGATCGGGGTTGTATTGGATAATTTTATTGATGTGGTGGCTAACCGCGACGGCTCTACGCTGACCACCGCTCAAGTAACCGAACTTGCTAATGGACGGGTTTGGATTGCATCTGAGGCGCTAAATTTGGGACTGATCGATCAAATTGGCTATGAAGATGATGCGATTGCCTATGCTGCGTCACTTGCTGGCTTACGCGATTATCGTGTGATTGAGTATCCATTTAATCTCAGCTTCTTTGAGATTTTTAGTGCGACCACTAACTTACCAAATCTAGAAAGCTATTTTGCTTTGCCCTCTGCAAATGATTTGGTGGATAGTTTGCAACAACCCCCGCTACAATATCGCTACTTAGGCCCCTACGAACAACCCTAAAGCTAATAAAGCCGAGAGCAGGCAACCCCGCTCTCGGTATTTAGATCAAAAAGTTGTCTCTTTGTATCAAAAAATTGCTTGCGAATAAAGAACTTATGTTCTATAATTTGTTATGCTATTTGCGATCATAGAGGGGGTAATGATAGATGTCTATCGAAGCACAAGAAAGAGCATCAGAATCGCCGTATGTTGAAAAAGTAATGCACGGATTTACGCTAACCAGTGGCCGTCCTATTCGACCCGCAGAAATTCATTGGCATCTCGTTTTTGTGCAGCACCGCAATATTAAACAGATGATTTTGGTGGGGCCATGGTCAACATCTGGAGAGGTATTTTATGGTGCAGATGCCGAAATTTTATGGGTGCAGTTGCCGCTTGGCACATTTATGCCCCATCTACCTACTAAAAATTTTCTAAACCAAGAGACCTTATTACCTAACTCAATTTGTGATACATTTTGGCTGCATAGCACGGCGTGGCAGTTCCCAAATTATGACAATGTGGAGACTTTTATTGACCATTTGGTGCGTGATGAAGTGTTGGTTGTCGATCCGATTGTTCAATCTGCTCTGCAACAGCAACCTGTTAATGTTGCCTCGCGCACAGTGCGGCATCGCTTTTTGCAAGTAACTGGCCTCTCCCAAAATCATATCTTCCAAGTGCAACGCGCACATCATGCAGTAGGGCTTTTGCAACAAGGGTTGTCAATTCTTGATGTGGTGTTTGAAGCGGGTTATTTTGACCAGCCACATCTTACTCGATCTTTGAAGCAATATATTGGTTATACACCCACACAAATTGCTCAACAGTCATTGGCGACATAGCTTGCCATTTTATACAAGATTACGAGTGGGTGTTGAATTATCATGTAACTATTCGACCACAATAGTGATAATTCAGCAAAGGATAATTGGCATGACTACCCAACCCGAAAAACGCGATCTCCTAATAAGTCGTGTTTTGAATGCACCCATCGAACAAGTGTGGCAAGCATGGACAGATGCAAGTTATGTAATGCAATGGTGGGGGCCACAAGGCTTTACTTCACCGTTGGCAAAGATGGATGTTCAAGTGGGGTGGAAATCACTGGTATGTATGAGTTCCCCAGAACATGGCGAGCACTATAGCACATGGCACTATACCGCAATTGAGCCAAACCAGCGCATTGAGTACATCCACAACTTGGCCGATAAAGATGGCAATACTGTAGATCCAAAAGCGTTGGGTTTTCCACCCGATTTCCCAACCGATCAGCGGCACGAAATCATCTTCAAGTCGTTAGGAGCCGATCAAACCGAACTCATCATTACTGAATATGATTGGACGGTTGGTCAGATGATGGAATTCTCTGAAATGGGCATGAATCAATGCCTTGATAAGATGGAAAAGGCGCTGCAAAAAAGATAATGGCCATGCAAGATAAATTACCCAATACCCCAGCGATGAAACTAGAAGTTGTGCCTGTGCCGGTCTCGGACATTGATCGGGCGATCCAGTTCTATCGGGATCAAGTTGGCTTTAATGTTGATCATGATGTGCAGCATAGTGATTCGGTGCGTGTGGTTCAATTAACCCCGCCCGGATCGGCTTGTTCAATTGTACTCGGTAAGGGGTTAGGAACAGATATTGATGCTATGCAGCCGGGATCAATTAAGGGTCTGCATTTGGTCGTGAAAAGCGTGCGCGAAACCCGCGACTTGTTGATCAGTCGTGGCGTTGAAATGGGCGAGGTCATAGAATATCCACGCGAGATCCGATTTTGCGGTTTTCATGACCCCGATGAAAACTCGTGGGTGTTACAAGAATTTCCTCCTAATTTATAGCCTCAAAATAGCCTTGGGGTTGAGCGTCGCTCAACCCCAAGGCTCGACTTGTTCTTCAGGTACAGCCTTTTGTGCTTCGTCTTGATTTCGCAATTGCTCACGTAGTTGCCGCATAGTGGCATCAGGGGTTGGCGAACCAGCGAATCGGTTAGAAACCCGCCGCCAGCGCCGCACAATGGCTCGCCGCTGGATTGCGTACCAGTAGACCGCTTGTCGCCGTACATTCATGATGGTATCGTGACGTTGCTCTAGCGAAGTTTCCCAGCGCATGACTATGGTTGCCCATGTCAAACCACCGCCAAAGCCCACAAAGACAATATTGTGGCCTTCTTTTACGCGGCCTTCTTCAATGGCTTCACACAGAGCAATTGGAATGCTAGCTGCTGAGGTGTTGCCATAGCGAGACACATTGCTATAAAACTTCTCGACCGGAATTTTTAGGCTTTTGGCCGCTGTTTCAATAATACGCTGATTAGCCTGATGGGGCACAATCAGATCAATTTGCTCAACACTGATCCCGGCCATTTTGGTTGCATCACGGATGCTTTCGTTGATGACCCGGGTTGCAAAGCGAAAGACCGCCCGCCCATTCATGTGCAGATGGTGCATAAGGCGTGGTTGCTCATCTTCAGATTTGTCGCTTTGTAGATGATCTTTCAGATAGGTGTCGCGGCTACCTAATGTCGGTAAGCCCAGCAAATCCCAACCCGATCCGTCAGAGCGCAAAACGCTACTTAAGATGCCGCCGGGCTCTTCTTTAGCAGCCAATATCACGGCTCCAGCGCCATCGCCAAATAAAATACACGTTCCGCGATCAGTCCAGTCTAATACTCGGCTCATGGTTTCGGCCCCAATCACTAAGGCGTAGCGAATATCGCCAGCCCTAATTTTAGCTGCTGCCATATCGAGCGCATAGACAAAGCCCGAACAAGCTGCACTTAGATCGAACGCGCCTGCCTTGTTTGCCCCTAGCCAGTCCTGAACTTGGCTAGCGGTGCTAGGGAAGATATGCTCTGGTGTAGAAGTTGCCACCACCACCAAGTCGAGATCGGTTGGCAAAATGCCAGCAATACCGAGTGCTTTGCGGGCAGATTTAAGGGCTAACTGGGCGGTGGTTTCGCGTTCGTCGGCAATGCGACGTTCGGCAATGCCTGTGCGGGCGCGAATCCACTCGTCATTGGTTTCGACAATGGCTTCTAGCTCATGATTGGTTAAGACACGGTTGGGCACTTCCATACCCCAGCCCACAATGTGGGCATAATGCGGTGTGTGCCCTCGATTGTTAAAGCCTAACGTGGGCAATGTGGGCAGGCGCAGTGTTGTTAGGGTGTTGTGGCCATTGGCGTGGCCATTTTGCTCGTGCCCATTGACTTCACTGCGCGACAAAAACGGGATATGCCAGCGTGATTGATGTTGGTTGCTGCCATTTTCGGTCATAATAACGACCCCCTTAATTACTTATTGGATGCCCATGTATATCTGGACATCCAATGGCTAGGCAAACAGATGAGCATAATAGACTTTTAGTGTTGCCCGTTGGCGTTATAGCGTTTGAAGATAAGTACGGTGTTGTGGCCGCCAAAGCCAAACGAGTTGCTCATCACGGTGTTGACTGGATGGCTGCGCCCAACATTGGGCACATAGTCCAGATCACAATCTGGATCGACGGTCTCATAGTTGGCGGTGGGGGGCACGAAGTTGTCTAAAATGGACATAATGCTAAAAACAGCCTCGACTGAGCCGGCCGCACCCAACAGATGCCCGGTTACACCTTTGGTCGAGCTAATGGGCATATCATAAGCGCGTTCACCAAAGACTTTTTTGATGGCGGCGGTTTCCATTGCATCGTTCAGCGAGGTACTTGTGCCATGTGCATTCAAATAGTCAATGTCGCTGGCCGATAGTTGTGCGTCTTTAAGGGCTTTCTGAATGGCCACAGCGGCCCCTTCACCACTTTCCATGGGTGCTGTCACATGATAGGCATCTGAGGTGTTGCCATAGCCCACCAGTTCGGCGTAAATATGTGCGCCACGGGCTTGGGCATGTTCTAACGACTCTAGTACCAATGTAGCAGCGCCTTCGGCCACAATAAAACCATCACGGTCTTTATCAAAGGGGCGCGAGGCGCGGGTTGGGTCATCGTTGCGGCGCGAGAGTGCGCCCATGTTATCAAACCCAGCAATGGATAAATCTAGCACGCCCGCTTCGGTACTGCCAGCAATCATTACTTCTGCCGAGCCACGTGCGATCATGGCCGCTGCTTCGCCAATGGCATTGTTGCCTGTGGCACACGCTGACACCACGCACATTGAGGGGCCGCGCAGCCCAAAATCTATACTGACTTTTCCGGTGGGGCTATCGGGCAGCATCATAGGCACTAATAAAGGACTAACGCCTTTTTGGCCGCGCTCGATAAAGCCCGCCATCCCAATTAATGTAGATTTAATGCCGCCGATGCCAGTGCCAATTAAGGTGCCGATGTCATAGCGATTTTCATCTGTGACCACAAGTCCGCTGTCTTCAATGGCTTGCTTACTGGCAAAAAGACCCAGCTGAGTGCTGCGATCCATGCGGCGTGTTTCGCGCTTGCCAAATACTTCATCGGGATCAAAGTTTTTTACTTCGCCACCAATTTGAACACGCAGTTCTGACGCATCCCATAGCGTAATGGGCCCAATGCCGCTTATGTTGTTTTTAGCGTTGTTCCACGCTTCTTGAACCGTATTTCCAATTGGGCAGATAATGCCCATACCTGTGACAACAATTCGTCGTCCGTACACGATGTTAGTCTCCTCAGCCTGATCTGTGTGTCGCCATTTTGGCTTGTGCAAATGATGATACCACACGTTGAATAGCTATAACCCTCAAAACTATAAAAGGTTCTCAATCAGTCGCCAGTAGTTGCTTTATTTGTGCAATTCTCTCAAATAGGCGGTGGTGCAGGGCTGTTGATTGCCAGCCAAAGTTGCTCTTTCTTGACATATAACAGATAAAAATATCAGATTGCTTGACACACTTTCTTGATTTTATAATAATACCCCCAGCCAAACGGCCAAAAGCGCCGTTCTTTTTTTGTAACCATCTAAGGACAGCGTATGATCATCGTAACAGGGGCGTTGGGATTTGTGGGGACACACTTGACGATCCATTTGTTGCAAGCCGGACACCCAGTGCGCGTGTTGTTGCCGCCACCCGTAGTTGCCCGTTATCGGCGGCGTGGGTGGCCATGGGCAGAAGCTGGCGAAGCCGAAGTGGTGGAAGGCAGTATTTTTCATGGTGAGTCGTTGTTTCAGGCGACACAAGGTGTTCATACCGTATTTCACTTGGCCAGCGCCCAATGGTGGGGTAATCGTCAAGAGCTAGAGCAAATTGACTTGGTAGGTACGCGCCAAGTGGTGACAGCCGCCCGCACCGCCCGCGCTGGACGTATTATTACTCTCAGCCATTTGGGGGCAGAGCCATCATCGGCCTATCCATTGTTGCGCGTGAAAGGCCAAATGGAAGAAGTTGTTCGGACAGGGGGCGTGCCATATACGATTTTTCGGTGTGGGGTGCTTTTCGGCGAGGACGATCACTTTGTGAATAATATCGCCATGAGTTTACGAACCAATCCTATCATTACTTTTCAGCCCGGCAGTGGTGAAAATATTTTGCAACCTTTATATATCGGTGATTTGATTACGGCCCTAAAGCATAGCCTAGAGTCGGTAGATTTGGTGGATGAAACGGTAGACATTGGTGGTGGGGAATATATTACGCTAAACGAGTTATTGCGAACGGTAATGCGGGTTAGCCATGCTAAACATTTCATTATCCCCACGCCACCTTACATGCAGCGTATATTGAATGGTCTGGCCAATCTTATTTTTCCGCGTTGGCCCATCACGCGCCAGTGGTTCGATTTGTTTGCTAGTAATCGCGCTGCTGCACTCAATAGTCTCTATCATCATACTGGTGTACACCCCGTTCGATTCGAGGATACGTTGTTAACCTATATGCCCCGCCGTCGTTATGCCCTAAAATTGATTCGGTATATTTTCAAGCGGCGGCCCGGTATTCGTTTCTAGCACAACAAGGAAAAACATCGTGGATACACCTAACCTAACTATTCGCACCCTAAGTAGTGCAGACGATTTGCTTCAATTAATGGATTTGCAACGCCTTGTATATGGTGATGATCCGGCATTGTTGCGGCTTTATACGCTTATAGATATTGCCAAAAACGGCGGGCAGGTTTTGGCGGCTTTTGAAGGCGACTTGCTGATTGGGTTTATGGTCGCTTTTCTGGGGCTAGACTCCAATGATCCTAATCGCTTGGCAATGACCAATCTGAAGTTGGTGCTAGAACGGATTGCTGTTCATCCTGATTATCGCAATAGTGGGGTAGCCACGCGCATGGCCATTTATCTGCGCGAGCTTGGCATCAAGCAAGGCATACGGCTCATTACCTATGCATTTAATCCACAAGATAGCAGTGCTGCCTATTTATGGGTTGGCAAGCTAGGAGGCATCGCCAAAACCTATGTGCCCGATTATTATGGCACAACAGATGATGATGGCATATTGATTGGCTCTTCAGATCGCATGGTCGCCGAGTGGTGGATTACCCATAATCGGGTAGATGAACGCCTCTTCGGTAAGCGTGTTCGTTTAGGTTTGGCTCAATATTTAGAAGCCGAGACACCCATTATCAACCCCACAGTTATTGAGGGCGAGTATCTGGCTCCAACCTCGGACCGTATTGCTGTACCCGACAAGCAAATGCTGTTGCTTGAGATTCCGCCCGATGCTGGCACAATTGAACGCGACCAACCCCAACTATCGGCACGTTGGAAACAGCATCTGCGCGATGGATTGGCCGTTTTAACCAGTGGCGATTTTGTTGTTACCGACTTTTTATACACTAATCACGAAGGTCGAGAGCGGGCTTTTTATTTGTTAAGTTTTAATGGCCCACAATCCACTATTCGATTTTAAGGGAACTTATGTTTGAGGATAAGATATTGGCATTTGTTGGCAGCGGTCAAATGGCCGAAGCCATGATCGGTGGTTTGTTAAATAAACAGATTGTCTCGGCTGATCAGATTATTGCAGCCGGCCCACGTGAGCAGCGGGCCCATGAGCTTACTGCACGCTATAACATCCGTGCCACAACCGATAATCGGGCTGCGGCTAGGGCCGCCAATATCGTTATTTTAAGTGCCAAGCCTCAAATGTTTGATGATTTGTTGCCTGCCGATAGCGACGCACTAGCCCACTGTGATTTTATCATTAGTATTGCGGCTGGCCTGTCGCTAGAGTATTTGGCACGTCACTTCAACAACGCGCGGGCAGTGCGGGCAATGCCCAACACGCCCGCTAAAATTGGACAGGGTATTTCGGTATGGACAACCACCCATGAGGTAGATGAAACACAACGGAATCAGGCGCATCTCATTTTGTCGGCATTTGGTGATGCCATTTATGTAGACAATGAAGACTATCTTGATATGGCTACGGCATTAAGGGGTACAGGGCCGGCCTATGTGTTTATGTTTATCGAAGCCATGATTGACGCTGGGGTGCATTTG
>CAZLPC010000111.1:2409-8639 GCA_964561305.1 uncultured Anaerolineae bacterium | reverse complement strand
ATTGAGCCTGTGGCAGACTGGATCAGCTTCATCGGTTGTGATGGAGTCCTTGTTGGTGCTGCAAACCGATCAGCCCGATACCCTTATACTGCTGTGGGAAACGCCCGAATTAAGGCGCTTCTTGGGGCGGCGTTTGGGGCCACAAGCGGTGGCAGTGCGCCCAGATCAAGCCCAAGCATTGATGGAAGAGCTGCAAAAACGTGGCTTTAGCGCCGAGTGGATTAGCTAGCGGGTTGCAGCCCATCTAGCGGCCAAATGGGCAATACATCAAAATCAAGCCCGTCATGCTGGCCGGCCAAGTGGCGATAATAGGCAGCAGTGGCGATCATGGCCGCGTTATCGGTGCAATACTTCAAGGGTGGATAATAAACTGGTACGGGTGCTTGTACGGCCATCTGTTGGCGCAATGGCCCATTGGCGCTGACTCCACCCGACAGCAAAATGGCGGTTGCGCCAAAGTCTTTAACAGCGCGTATGGTCTTTTGCACCAGCACATCTACTAGCGCGGCCTGAAAGCTGGCCGCCACATCTGGAATAGAAACATCCTCGCGCAGTTGGCCGTGTTTCATGCTTTGTTCGCCGCGTTGCACTTTGCGCCCTTTCACCGATGGTCGCACCACGCGCAAAGCCGCCGTTTTTAACCCTGAAAAGCTAAAGTCATAATTGGGATCAGTTATCATGGCGCGTGGGAAGTCATAGGCTGTTGGATTGCCAGCTTCAGCGATTTTTTGAATAGCTGGCCCACCCGGATAGGGCAATTCTAGCAAACGTCCTACTTTATCAAAGGCTTCACCTGCCGCGTCGTCAACAGTGCCGCCCAAGTGTTGATAATGGCCATGTGCGGTCATCAACACTAGCTCGGTGTGTCCGCCCGACACAATGAGATTAAGAGCTGGAAACTGAATGGTATGCGGCTTATCTATCCATAACGAGTAGATGTGTCCTTCAAGATGATTAATGCCCAACAACGGCTTGCCAGTAGCCACCGCTAATCCTTTGGCAAAATTCATCCCTACCAATAGCGATCCAGCCAAGCCCGGCCCACGAGTGGTCGCAATAGCATCTACGTCGCTCAGCGCGATTTTTGCCGCTTGCAAAGCTTCTTGATAGACCGCACCGATCACCTCAATATGTACCCGCGCCGCTACCTCAGGAAAAACACCGCCATATTGGGCGTGCAAGTCGGTCTGCGAGGCCACAACACTACTCAACAATCGTCCGTCATGATCCACCACGGCAACAGCAGTTTCATCGCAAGAGGTTTCTATGCCTAAGATCATGGTCTACTCCACGATGCGCGGGGCATGATAAAGCCGATTGCTTGATAAAATATAGACGTTGCCCTGTGCAGGATTATCATAGACTCCCGTGACGCGGTCAAAGACATCACTCAGCAAATCGAGTGGCCGATAGCCACCGCGCACCGATCCGCCCAACGAGATTTTATAGACTGTATCATTGTTTTGGTCGGCCACATACAGCGCATAGTCGCCTTCACTATTATTGACATACAGGGCTGTGCCATTGGTAATGCCCTCTACGGGGGCGGTGCTGGTATTCAGTTCAAAGGCAATTGGGCTGCCACCCCGATAGCGCGAGATTGTGCCATCGCTGAACAAGATGAAAATATCGCCGCCTTGTTCAATGCCAAAATCCACTGCTGCACGGAGTTCGGGGCGATTGTTGCCTGTAAAGTATTCTTCGGGCGGATTTTGGAAGAAGCCATTTTCAGGGCGATAGCGCCAAATCTGGTTTGCGCCTGCATCTAGTATATACATATTGACATTCCATAAGCCAACCGCAACAGGGCGGCTCCACTCTGGCGGCAACTGAAGCTGTAGAGCGCTCTCGCCAAATGTGGCATGATACGACAACAATAGCCCGTTGTCGTCTAGGGCAATAAGGGCCCGCGTTTGGCCTGCGCCAGGCGTAGTAATCCACTCAATATCAATGATATTAGAAACAATAAAATTATTGACCCGTCGTCCGCGTTCTAGTACCGGAATTCGGCCAGTTTCGATGATAGTACGCCCCGATCCGTCGAGGATGTCGCGGTAGACTTGGCTGCGGTTGCGGTCAAGGGTATAAATGTCTTGCCCACCCAAAATGGGGCCGCGCAGATCGGCGTTTGGCTCAAACTCGCGTAGCTGCGTCACGGTTGTGGGTACAACTCGGTCATAAAAATTAATTTTGTTTTGGGCTTCTAGCAAAATGTTGATTACTTCATCGCTATTAGGATTTTCGTTAAGGGCTTGTTGGGCCCATTTGCGGGTCTCTAGCCATGCAAACCGCTTATCGCGGATGCTGGTTTGTTCGTCGTCTTCAACTTGTATAGCGTCGGCACGGGCTTGCACGGCCACTTCGCGCAAGCCTTCAAAGGCGGTCTCATCACGGTTAGAGATGGCTACACCCACTACCACCACAGCTACCAATGCCGGCACAATAATTGCCACCAATGCCACAATGTTCATGGGTACAAATTGTTGATTTTTTGACTTGTGCGTGGGTTCGGGCAATAGCCGATCTAAGATAGCATTGATACCATTGGCAAATGCCCGCAGAATACTTGCAATAACAATTAGGATACTCGCCAGTAACACTTGTAAAATGTTTTTGCGGTGCCGTTTTTCGCTGGCAGCAGCTTTTTGTTTTTTTGCCTTACGCGGTTTAAGCGTTGTCTCTTCATCTGGCAACATTTTTTCGTCGTCATTAGCTGGGATGGGGTCGTTGAGAGTAGCGGCTACGTCTGGTGCGATCTCATCTACTGGCGCGATTTTTTCTGCGCTCGCTTCAGTTGTGGTGGGAGCTTCGGCGACAAATGGGGTATCTGTTGGCGCGGCAACACCACTGATTTCAGCAGCAGCAATGGGTTCTTCTGGTGCAAAAGCGGGCACTGCGCGGGTGCTAGGATCGGCGGGAACCTCGGCAATTGGCGGTGCTATGGGTAGGCTGCTGGGCTGTAGAGGGGCAGCCGCGTCAATAAATTTAATGATAATAGCGAATGCTTGGCGCTGCACTGACCGTTCAAGGGTTTCTAGCACCATCTCCATATTTTGCGTGGCTACGGCTCCGCGCAATACTGCATCCGAAATGGCTGCTACGCCGCCATCACCCAATAAGAAAATGTCATCAGGGGCCAGTGGATAGCGCATAAATTCGAGTTGTGGCTCTGAGCGTGCGCCCAATGGCATTAGATTCAGCATGTCGGGGTCGGCAGGAAAAGTCTCATAGTGGCTGTGGCGTTGGGCCACACAAATGGCTGTGCCGGCCCGCATTAAGTACACCTCCTCGGCCCGTTTTACCAACACCAACGCCCCTGCCCGATAATCGGTAGCGGCTTGCTGGTTGCGTTGCAAAATATCCTCGTTTAGTGCAGTAGCCACTTCACGCAAGGCTCCCGTTACACCCAAGCGCGACTTAAAGAAAACATTGCACGCCAAAGCGGCCAAGCCTTCATAAAAATCGGGTTTTGCGCCGGTTTGGCCAGCAGGTGTAATCAGTACAAAGATCGTGTCTTGCTCACGAGAGCGATGGACACGACGCGGTGGCACTTGTATTTTTGCACCCGGCGGCTGATCATCGGATGCTTTGCCTCCCACAACAGACAAGTGCCCAATCAGGGCTTCATATTGGATTGGCATAGTTTAAATCCCTTTCGATAATTGCGGGCGCATATCTGGGATAGCTGGGTCTAGTAACAATTGGGGCATCCGTTCGACACTAATGCGCCATGTATAATCTGAACCTTCGCTGTCTTGCATGGCATGGGCAATGCTTCCTTCTTGGCGCAAGGGAATATGTAACCGTGTATACATGCGCCGCCGTTTGCCCCGTTGGTTGCTGAGGTCTTTTAGGTGTAAGGTGATGGCACACGAAATATCGGTTACTGAGTAATACAACGTACACAAAGGCGGCACACTGTCCTCAAACAAATAGAGATGATTCGGCTCACCTTGAAAGACACTATCGGCAGGCATGCGGTTGCCATTCACTTCAAATGTAATGGGCCCTGCAAGGTCGTTATCGTCAATGCCGCGCAAGCACAACCCCACCAGTTTTAACTTCACCTGATAAAACTCGCCGCGTAAACAACTTAAAATGGCTTCGTACACGCGTTTGTCTTTATTTAGGCGCAAATGTTCGTTTTGCCGATGCACAGCCAAAACAATGTTGATAGCTTCGGGTAAACGCAGCCCGTTTACAATGCCGTCAAACGCATCATGGATATCGGGAGCGGCGGTGCTGCGTTCTAAAAACGTGGTCGAGCGCAACCCACGTACCACACCGTCAAAATCTGGGCCCATTTGGTGTCCCATTAAATTAACGAGTACTGTGGGCCCGGGTGGGTATAAGGCCCGAATTTTCGTGAAATCAATCGGAACCGTCATTGTGGCGCGGGCATCGGCTGCGATAGCAGGTTTGCGTCCTATTTCTTCGGGCAACAACGGAAAAACAGTGGTGTCGTGTGGAGCAGCGATCATAAACAGATAAGCAATGGTTTCTGGATGTTTGGTATATTGCCAATAACGATAGGCAATTAGACCACCCACGCCATGTCCAATTAGAACCACATTTTTGTCACGGGGGTGACGGTCGCGCAATAAAAATTGAATGGCTTCGCCTAGTTGATCAAATACATTGCGTGGTGGCAATCCATTTTGTACCTCTGGCAACTCAAGCGCATAAATTTTTTCCAGCCCATATTCTTTGAAGTAGGCACTCATCATGTTCCACGAGCGCCGACTGCTGAGGCTGCTGTGCAACATTAAAATAGGTGGGCACGTTTTAGCATGAAGTGCCGGAACAGGATCATACTGAAACAAGGATAAAGTTGGATGAACTTGCTGCCAGCGTGTTGGATTGGGCATTTCACGTCTCGTCTAAATATAATTTGTCGCTTAAAACAATTTCTATTGTACTCAAAAAAACCAGTCGTCTGCTACGATACACGCAACAGCCGACTGGTGTTAAGGCTGAAAAAATTGTAGGGCGTGCTATTTGCCGAGTTTTTCCTTAAAGACTTCGGTCAGAGCGGGCACAATTTGGAACAGATCGCCCACAACACCATAACGCGCCAGCTTGAAGATTGGGGCCTCACCATCTTTGTTGATAGCAACGATGGTTTTGCTACTCCGCATACCAGCTTGATGCTGAATCGCACCCGAAATACCGACGGCAATATAGAGATCGGGGCTAACGACCTTGCCTGTTTGCCCCACTTGATGGGGGTAAGGAATCCAGCCTGCGTCTACAGTGGCGCGGCTTGCGCCCACAGCACCGCCCAACACCGCCGCCAATTGGCGAATCGGCTCGAATCCTTCAGGGCCGCCCAGACCACGCCCACCAGAGACGATGATCGCGGCATCGGTCAGGCTTACTTCGCCCACGCTGGCTTCGAAACCTTCAGATTTAGTGGTGATGTCGCCTTCTGTTAACACTGCTGCTATGCTAGTAACATCACCACTGCGGCTGATATCGGGCACAGGGGCCTTAAAGGCACGGCTACGGAGGGTGGCCAGTTGCACACCTTCCCCCGAGAGACTCTCGGTGGTGACAACTTTGCCAGCATACATTGAGCGTGTGGCGGTTAATTTGCCGCCCTCTGCCGCTAGCGTGATCACATCGTCCAATAAGCCCGCGTCCAAATCTGCCGAGACACCGCCCAAGACCTCGCGGCCACGGGAGGTTGCACCCGCCAAAATCACATCTGGATTGTGATCAGTGGCAATTTTAGCGATAAGGGCAATGTATGGCTCGGCACGATAATCAGCGAGGGAAACATCATCGGCTTTTAGCACTGCATCGGCCCCAAAATGGAAAGCCTCTTGTATCACGCCGTCTGTCTCTTGCCCAAATACAAGAGCTGTTACGCTGTCGCCGATTTGCTTGGCTGCGCCCAAGGCCTCTTTAGAGGCTTGGGCTAGTTTGCCATCAAAATGTTCTGCCCAGACAAAAATTTTCATAGTACCTTGTCCTCCAACAACTTCTCGGCCAGTTTTTCGGCAATTTCGCGGGGGGATGCACCCTCAATAATTTCAACTTCGCCTTCTTGCTTAGGCGGTTCGGCATAGCTGGTGACACTGGCCTTAGGAGCGCCAGCTTCAATACCCAAGTCGGCCAATCCCCACACAGGGATTTGGGCTTTGGCGGCTTTACGAATGCCAATGAACGATGGATAACGTGGCTCGGCAATGTCTTTTAGCACACCCAAAACAGCAGGAAGCTTGCTG
>CAZLPC010000111.1:0-2399 GCA_964561305.1 uncultured Anaerolineae bacterium | reverse complement strand
TTCAACTTTAAGCGTAGTAGCGCCAAAATCTATAGACACTAAATTAGACACCGAGCCAAGCACCGTAAAGCCTAGCTTGCGGGCCACTTGATAGATGTGTTGGTTACTGCCACTATCGGCAAATTCTTTACCGAAGATAACCAGTGTTACATCGCCCAACTTTTGGATAGCAGCGGCCAAGGCGCGGGCATATTGCAGGCTGTCATGCCCGACTAAGGCATCATCCCATACGCGCACGGCTTCATCGCAACCAATAGCAAGCCCTTGCTTTAGCGCGTCGTCATTTTCGGCGGGGCCAACCGTCATAATGGTTACTTTGGCATTGTGTTCTTCTTTTAAGATAACGGCTTTGGTCACCGAATATTCATCCCACGGATTGATGACCATCGCGTCTTTCCAAGCGGGTTTTCCACCTTCCACCGTAATCTTAGCCCCGGTGTCGGGGGTGGCTTTGGTAACAACAACAATATGCAAGGTTGCATCCTCCTTTAAAAGATCGTACTGCACATAGGGAAATAGGTTGTTACAAAAGGCAGATTAGTTACCTAATCCGCCTTTTTATAATTGAATCACGATTTAATTATAATAGACTAGTCGCCCATCGCAACTTCGGGCGCTTCGGCTTGCCAAAATTCTGCATCATAAGCAGGTAGTTCGCAGCGTATAGGGCGATCTTCGCGCAAGCCAAGGGCATAGCCCGCTTGCATCAGTTGATGAATTTCACTGGTTCCCTCATAAATAACGCCGCCTTTGCTGTTTCGTAAATAACGCTCGACGTTGTATTCATCGCTAAAGCCGTAAGCGCCATGAATCTGGACAGCTTCTAGGGCCGCTTGCACGCTCATATCAGTGGCGTACCATTTGGCCATGCTGGTTTCGCGGGTATTACGTTGCCCAGCATTCTTCAGCCAGCCGGCCTTCATCACCAACAAAAAGGCAGCATCATACCATTGCTGCATATAGGCCAACTTTTGTTGAACCAGTTGATGCTTGCCAATGGGTTTCCCAAAGGTCGAACGCTCGTGACAATATTGGATGCTTTCTTCAAGACAAGCGCGGATAAGGCCAACAGCCCCAGCGGCCACTGTATAGCGCCCATTGTCGAGGGCAGCCATAGCAATATAAAAGCCTTCGCCTTCTTCACCCAAGCGGTTTTCAATCGGTACTTCGACATTTTCCATAACAACCCAGCCCGTCGAGCCAGCCCGCACACCCAGTTTGCCATGAATGTCGCCTGTTTTTACGCCGGGCATATCGCTGGTGACAATAAAAGCCGACATGCCCTGATGAGCTGGCTCGGCATGAGTATCGGTTTTGGCGACAACAAGAAAGTGGTGGGCTTTGGTGGCAAGACTAATCCACATTTTTTCGCCATTTAAAATATAAACATCCCCTTCGCGGCGGGCGGTGGCTTG
This sequence comes from uncultured Anaerolineae bacterium, assembly GCA_964561305.1. Taxonomy (GTDB): domain Bacteria; phylum Chloroflexota; class Anaerolineae; order Aggregatilineales; family J027; genus J027. The sequence goes on along the minus strand of CAZLPC010000111.1, from coordinate 984 downwards.
CATAGCGGCTACATCGCTGCCGGCGTTGGGTTCGGTTAGGCAAAAAGCCGCATATTTTTCACCGCGTGCTTGTGGAACCAAAAACCGTTGTTTTTGCGCTTCAGTGCCCCATTGCAATAGCGACATGCTGTTTAGTCCCATGTGAACCGACATCGCCACACGCAGGGTGGTGTCAATGCGCTCTAGTTCTTCGCAGGCCAAGCCCAAAGAAACATAATCGAAACCTTGCCCACCATAGCGCACGGGGATGTTAATACCCAAAATACCAAGTTCGGCCATGCGGGGTAAAATGTCGGGGTTCATCTCTTGACGGCGATCCCACTCTTTAATGGTGGGGGCAACCTCTTTCATGGCAAAGTCGCGCACCATTTGACGGGCCATTATTTGTTCTTGAGTTAATGCGAATTCCATATCGCCTATAGTCCTTTAGATAAAGCTAGGTTTTACTTACGTATTTTAACCTGAGAAGGCTTTCACAATTATAACACGTTGGTTGTGGGACTTCCACTTGTACCTATGCTATAATGGCGGGAAATTATCAACGCAATCATTAAGGAAACAACTCGTGCCGAAGGTTTTGATTATTGAAGATGCGGTCGAGCTTGCAGAGGTGATCCAAGCCACCCTAGAGTCTATGAATATTGAATCGTTCCATGAAACTCATGGCGAACGCGGTGTCGAGTTGTTTAAGAAAATTCAGCCCGACCTTTTGCTACTAGATATTGCCCTGCCTGATACAAAAGGTTGGAAAGTTCTCGAAAAAATTAAAGCCTTCACCCTAGAGAACGCCAATGCAACCATGCCCAAAGTCATTATTATTTCAGCCTATGGCGACCCCGCGAATCGCTTAATGGGTAAATTGCAAGACGTAACGCGCTACCTAATTAAGCCCTTTACGCCTGATGAGGTTGAATCGGTGGTATCGGGAGCATTAGGACTTGGCACAGACAAGCCCGTTGTGCTGCCAAACCACTCTACTGATGA
>CAZLPC010000110.1:0-8644 GCA_964561305.1 uncultured Anaerolineae bacterium | reverse complement strand
CATAAATCTACAAACGTTGGAAGCGGATTTTTATGCCTTTAGTAGCCATAAAATGTGTGGCCCTACGGGCATTGGCGTATTATATGGCCAGCGACATTTGCTAGAGGCTATGCCACCCTATCAGGGCGGCGGCGATATGATCTCGCGGGTGACACTAGATGGCTCGCAGTGGAACGACTTGCCCTATAAATTTGAAGCGGGTACACCTGCCATTGCCGAGGCGATTGGACTGGGTGCAGCAGTAGACTATTTGTTGAGCGTCGGCCTTGATGCAATTCATGAACACGAGGTATCTATTGGAATCTATGCCCGCCAACGCCTCGCCGACATTGAAGGTTTGCAGTGCTATAACCCTGCCACACCTCACGCATCGGGCGTGGCCACCTTTACCCTAGCCGATGTGCATCCGCACGACTTGGCCCAACTATTGGACTATGACGGTGTGGCGGTGCGGGCGGGCCATCATTGCGCCATGCCCTTACACCGCGAAATTTTGGGCTTGCACGCCACAGTGCGGGCCAGTTTCTACCTCTATTCCACTATTGCAGAAGTTGATACACTGATAGACAGTTTACAATCTGCCCGACAACGCTTCTTATAAAGGAGATGGCGATGGATATTTATCAAGAGAACATCCTCGATCATCATCGCAGCCCGCGCAATTGGGGCCTGCTTGACCCCTATCATTTTCACGCCGCTGATGAGAACCCACTTTGTGGCGATACCCTAGAATTAACCTTGCGTGTAGACGAAAATGATATGGTGGTAGCGGTAGGGTGGAATGGTCACGGCTGCGCCATTAGTCAAGCGGCGGCCTCGATGTTGGGTGAAGAGATTGTCGGCAAGTCGTTGGATGAAGTGAAACAATTGAGCAAAGATGATATTTTAGAATGGCTGGGTATTCCCTTGGGCATTAGCCGTATCAAATGTGCGTTGTTGTCGCTGAAAGTATTAAAATCAGCAGTCTATGATTTGGAATCTCAATCATGAGTAAAGTCGAACGTCATTTCACACTTGATGCTCGCCGAACCCTTAACGTTGCCCAAGCTGCCGCCGAACAACGTCATAGTCCCTTTGTCGGCACAGAACATTTGCTATTGGGATGCTTGCAAAGTGATTTTGTGAAGCAAGCCTTTGCTGCAAGCAGTGTTGATGCTGATGCGCTAAGCCGTATCGTTGAAAAAGAACTAGGTGCAATACGCGACGATCCTTTACCAGTTAAAGATTTATCAGTGGAAGTAAAACGTGCGCTAGAACGTACTGTAGACCTCGCCCGCAAGCACTCTCAACAAGTGAATAGCGGCCATTTGGTGTTGGCATTGTTGCAGCAACCAGAGCCATTTTTAGCGGCGATTTTGCGCGAGTTCCCGCAATTAGAGACCAAAATAGTTGCTGATTTTGTGAAAAAACAATCTCATCAGCTAAGTAATACGTCTGAATCGGCTGGTTCCGAGAGCAAAATACTGGCTATAAGTGACTTTGCACAGCCCAAACGCAAGTCAAAGCGCCAGCAAAAAGCTGATTTGCGAAATGTTCCTCCGCATTTGCGCCCGAAAACCTCTGCCAAACCAAAACCAACTGAAAACCCTAATTTGCCGATTTATATCGGGCTAGGCTTGTTGGCTGCCATTTTATATGGCGCTTATGTTGCACCTAGTATCACGATTGCCGTGGTGATTGTAGTGGGGGGCTGGATTGTGTCGTTGGTGTTGCACGAGTTCGCTCATGCGTTGGTGGCTTATTGGGGTGGCGATCATACGGTTGTTGATAAAGGCTATCTGACGCTCAACCCCTTAAAATATACGCATCCGCTTCTCAGTATTGGGTTGCCGTTGTTTTTCTTGGCGATAGGCGGCATTGGGTTGCCGGGTGGCGCAGTTTATATCGAGCGTCATCGCCTGCGAAGCAATATTTGGAACAGTTATGTGTCGGCAGCAGGCCCCATAGCTACCTTTATCTGCATGATCGTGTTTTCGGCCCCGTTTTGGCTGGGCTATGTCACATGGGAGCGTTATTTTGAAAATCAAGTGCAATGGTCATCGTTAGCATTTTTGGTATGGATACAAGCCATTGCAATTTTGCTGAATCTGTTGCCCATTCCACCCCTAGACGGCTTTGGGATTATCGAGCCGTTTTTGCCGCCCAATTGGGCTTTGCAATTAAGGAGTTTTGGCAGCATCGGCTTTTTGGTTATTATCTTGATGTTTTGGTTGCCCGATAGCGGCACTGGTTTTCATCCGGCGCGAGCTTTGTTTGAGCAAGCTGACAGCATGGCCGATCAACTGGATGTTGAGGGGTGGCAAGTTTCGCAAGGTTATCAGGCTTTTCGGTTTTGGGATTAGTTGAGCGCGCTTAAAAAAGGAGTATCTAAGATGCCTTTTGTAACGGTTGCAAATGTAGACGAGCTACCATCGGGTGAGCGTCTTATTGTTCAGCAAGCAGGGATATGGGTGGCTGTGTTTCGCGTAGGCGATTATTACTATGCCATTGAAGACCAATGTACCCATGATGGTGAGTCTTTAGCCGAAACAGGTGATTTATTGGACGCTGATACCGATCACCCTCGCGTCGAGTGTGATCGGCATGGAGCAACGTTTGAGTTAAAAACAGGCAAGCCTACTTTTCCAGCGATGATGCCTGTGCAGCGTTTTCCGATACATATCGAGGGTGACGCGATTCAAATTAATGTGCAAGAACCCTTGCTATTGCAGTAAAGCAATATGCCACAGTTAATTGTAAACGCCGATGATTTTGGCTTTAGTCCAGCCACCAATGCGGGCATTATTGAAGCACATCAAAAAGGAATTGTCACCTCAACAACGGTGATGATTAACCTAGATTATGCCCCCTCTGGCTTAGAAACGTTGTTAGACCAAACGCCGAACATGGGCATTGGTCTACATATCAATTTTTCGCAAGGGCGACCGATTGCCAATCCCCAACAGATTAGTAGTTTGGTTGATGCAGAGGGCCAATTTTATGATGTTGAGGCGTGGTTGGCGCGGGCAATGGAATTTGGCGCGGATGATTTTTATACCGAAATTGATGCGCAGTTCAGCCGCTTCATTCAGCTAACAGGCCGCACACCGACACATCTGGACGCGCACTATCATTTGGCTTTTTTGCATCCATTTGCCCTAGAAGCCACGCTAAAACTGGCCCAACAACATGGCAATTTACCCTTGCGTCAAGTGATGGATGTTGGGCTAGATGATACGACCTTACTTCAGCAAACCACGCGCCTATTGCCCAATCTTGATCGAGATTGGGTGGCAGGCTTGGTGGCAATGTTGAAAAGCATTTTGCAAGACACACAGCCACTCCCCAACATGCCGGCCCGCCTAGAAACCGGCTTTAGCGGCCAAAATTTGGCTTTGGGCGACTTGTTGAATATTCTAATGTTGTTGGATGAACAGCGCCCGACTGAATTGATGTGTCATCCCGGCCAATTGAATGATCCCTTGAATGTTATGCCCGCGGCCCGCGCCCAAGAACTAGAAGTGCTGACGCATTCGACCACTCAAGAAGTGATTGATCGGTATAATATTAACCTAATCAACTTTGCCGATCTATAGCCAATGGATGAAGCCATGACCGACCAAACGCCGCGCCCCGAAGCCGAAGAACCCAAGCCGGCCCTTGATCTTGATACACAATCGGTATTAGATGCTTTGGACGATGAGCTAGACGATGCCAAGTCCCACGATGCTGGCACGCAACAGTTATTGCAGGCATTAGATGAAATTAAGCCGCAAACCGTGATTAAACCACCTCGTGAAATAGTTGGTGGCGGCGCGGATGAATCCACCATTGATACAGCGCCCCCATCGCCTGCTGCCCAAATTCACTATCGCTACCGAGTAACGATTACGCCACCACCCGCTATTCAAGGTTTGATCAGGGCCGCTGTCTCCGAAGCAAAGCTTGATGCCGCGCTAGTGCAACAAAATATGCTGTGGCAAGCCGATTTTCAAACAAACAGCGAAGACGCTGTATTAGAGATCATTGAAAATTGGCATACCAATAACTTGCCTTTAGAAACTGCCCTAGAGCGTGTATATGCCGATGTTTTTGGTGCACAAGACTATGTGGCTGGCTGGCGCTTGACCAATGAGGACAAATTGCAAGCAGCTCACCATCGTCTGACCATGCAACTTGCGCCATTAATCACCGTGGAGCCAACGGCTAACACAGTGTTTCGTACTTTTTTCGGTATTTCGTATCATGTGCCGGCCCCGGTGTTTCCTAAACTGGTAGCGCATTTGCAGCAGCAGTTCGATAGCATTGTATGGCCAATTGCGACTTGTGAATTGCGCCGCCAAACCCTAGACGATGAAGGCCAACCTGCCCCAACTGCTGAATGGGAAGTGGTGCGCGTTTTTGGCACAGCGAATTAATCTGGAGCAACGGGTATGGTTTTGATGGCGTGTGGCACAAGCAGCACTTTGGGATGATGCAGGCCTGTCATGGCAACTGCACTTGGGATGTCGGGCGCGGTTTCGAGGCCCGCCGATTGCACCAGCTTGGGGTCTTGTGCGCCCACCACAATGAGCCGATAGCGCCCCAGCAACTGCGCGATCATAAAGGCCCGCTGTTCGCCGGGCCGACAGCCATTTTCTAGCAGATGTTCAATTAAAGCGGGGGTAGGCCCAAAACGTTGCAAGACATCTAATGTATTTTGTTCGCCTTGACCATCACCAGCTCCTTCTGGTAGTTCCGCAGGCAATAGTATGGTTCCCCCTTCGCGGATAACTGGTCGGCCTGCCAAGCCGATATAGGTTGCCCCGCGTGAGGCCTGATATAAATTGGCATCTTTAGGCGCACCCACCCCCGCTATTACGATGTCGTAGGGGACATTGGGTACAGGGGTCTCGAACAAGGGTCGCCCAATGGCTACCAATTGATCATGCACAGCGTTGGGGTGGCCAGTAGCAAGGTGCAAAATTTCCCCGTTTTCATTGGTGATCACATTGATCGCATATTCATATCCTAAAATTGCCCCTGCTTGGCGCAAGAATTTTTGAAATGGATTGCCTTTCATGTTCCCCAAGCGCGTGCCGTCCATATTCAAAAAGCGCGGCCCGTGTGTAATGGAAATTGTCTCTGGGCCACCACAACCAATAATGGCGGTTTTTGTGCCACCGCTATAGCCCGCATATTGATGTGGCTCCACGACACCTACCGACAAAATCGCGGCCCCTTGTAGTATCGGGTTAACTTGTACAGGCACACCGTCTACTTCGCCAATGGTAATGACACTGTGTGGATCATGATCCAGCACAGGAAAATGATCAACAATCCAAGCGCCGAGTTTGTCCAGTTTTTCGGCGTGGGTAGACGGGCGGTGCATCCCAATAGCACACAGCAACGTTGCCGAACGCCCGTGTTGATGAAATATCCGCAGCAAGGGTTCTAGCAAAGCCTGATCGGGCGAGGCGCGGGTAGCATCGGTGAAAGTGATGACGAATGGGCGCGTAGGCGCAATTTCATCTAATAACTGATGAGCAAAGGCGGTGATCTGTGGTTCTACATCAATGGGGATAGCGTTGGTTTGCTTGCCTGTGGCTATATCCACGAGGGTGTTGGGTAAGTCGAAGGCAAGGCTCTGCTTGCCATAGGGTATATGATACAAACTGGACTCTCTTTATGCTATAGCAAAGCAAATAAACAACATGAATTATGGCTGAATATCAGTGATTTAGGGGCTATCCGTCTATTGCCTTTCGGCTATTTCTCGGTAGACTTTGAGATGATTTAAGCACTGTAGATAACTATCAAAGGAGTATTATACGGTGAAAACCCCGATTCGTGTTGCAGTAACTGGTGGTGCGGGCCAAATTGGCTATAGCTTACTGTTTCGCTTGGCAAATGGCGAAACCTTCGGCCCCGACCAACCCGTTATTTTGCAAATTTTAGAGGTTCCCCAAGCGATAGATGCCCTGAAGGGCGTGGTGATGGAGCTAGAAGATTGTGCCTTTCCCTTGTTAGAAGGCATTGTGGCCACCGATGATCCAAATGCAGCATTTAAAGACGTGAACTGGGCTTTGCTGGTGGGTAGCCAACCACGTACTGCTGGCATGGAACGCGGCGATTTGTTGGGCATTAATGGCAAGATTTTTGTGGGCCAAGGTCGTGCTATCAATGATCATGCGGCTTCAGACGTGCGAATCTTAGTGGTCGGGAACCCCTGCAATACCAATGCACTGGTGGCCAAGCATAACGCCCCCGATGTACCCGCCGACCGTTGGTTTGCAATGACCCGCTTGGATGAAAACCGCGCCAAGAGCCAAATTGCAGCCAAAGCCAGCGTTTTGGCCCGTAATGTCACCAATTTGGGCGTGTGGGGCAATCATAGCGCCACCCAGTTCCCCAACTTTGAACATGCGTTGGTAAATGAAGAGCCTGCGCTATCGGCCATTAGCGACCGCGCTTGGTTCGAAGGCGATTTTCTGAAAACGGTACAACAACGCGGCAAAGCCATTATTGAGGCGCGGGGCAAAAGCTCGGCAGCCAGCGCGGCCAATGCTGCTATTGATACCGTGAAAAGCCTGCTAACCACCACTCCTGAAGGCGATTGGCATAGCGTCGCTGTGACATCAGATGGTAACCCCTATGGTGTACGTGAAGGGCTGATTTTCTCATTCCCCATTCGTACCTTAGCCGATGGTAGTTGGGAAATTGTAAGTGGCCTTGACATAAGCGACTATGCGCGTGAGAAAATTGCCGCCACCGAAGCCGAATTGCTAGAGGAAAAAGACGGCGTGCAAGCAATGCTTGGCTAATTTAAGCCCTCTTTCTAAAACAAAAGGCGCTTTGAGCATTTTCAGAGCGCCTTTCTAGTGCCTAAAATAGGGTTGCTTGCAAAGGCAGTTAAATTGCCGATTGGGCTTGCTGAGCCCATGTTTCTATGCCGGGGCCCGATTCAATTTTAGCTCTCCTTAAGGCCGCCTTAATATCGTCTAGGCTAGCGGCGGCAAGGTCATCATAGCTACGGATTTTGGCATTATATAAGGCTTCTTGAATGTCCTTATCAATGCCTTCAATGGCAGTAAAATCATCATACAAATAGCCGCTTTTAATGCGGGTTTTTACATCCTGAAGCGCCGAAAAGTCGCCAGCAGCGGCCAACATCGCTTGCTTGCGCCATGTTACGGTGCTGCCTACAATTCGCACACCGTGTTCGACCTTGACGATACGCTCTAGCTCTTCGGGGGTGTGGTTGGCAATGGCGGCAAAAGTTTTAATGCCAGATGCTTTCAAGGCTTCGACAGTTTTGGGGCCGATGCCTTCAATAATTCTTAGATCGTCTTCTCGGTTTGGATCATCTTCAAAAACTACTGTGTCCGCAGTAGTGATTGGGGCTACAACGGGTTCGGGATCAGCCACAGGCTCATCTGCTATGGCGAGGGTAGCCCTCTCAACGACAGGTTCAGATTTTGGGCGCACATCCTCAGCTTCAATGGCCACCTCCGCTAAAGGTTCAATGACAGGTTCAATATCTTCAACATAGGCCATAACTGGTTCGGTCGGGATATTGACTTCGACAACTGGCGCTGTCTCAGTTTCAACCGCCACTTCTGCCAATGGTTCAATGACAGGTTCAACGTCTTCAGCATGGGCCACCACTGGCTCGCTGGGGATATTGACTTCAACAACTGGCTCTGCTTCTACGCCAATAGACGTGCCACCGCCAGTCAAAACTGCTTCACCATGATGCAGCTCGGCGACAGCTTCGTGAGCGATGTCATCGTGATGATCATCATGATGATGGCCGGTGTAGTAGGGTGTTTGGAGATCGTCAAACTTTTCCCATGGGCGCAACAGTACCAACCATAGCGCCATGCCTGCCCCTAACAAGCCCAAGCCCGCCAATAGCAACAAGCGCGTTAGATCGCTGTCTTCAGAGCCAAAACCAGTGGCCAAGCCTGCGATCATCGTCAATAAAAGCCCTGTTCCGGCGGTTGCCGCAACAAGGTTTTCTTCTACATTAAAGGGTTCCCGTACAGACATCGGGTTTTTTACCTCCGCTTCGATTTTAAGCGTCTTATGGATGTCAATTTTAATTGCGCCTATTGTGCCACATTGGGGACAATCGTGCGAATATTTAATGGCAATATCACGCTATCGCTACCATCAGGACGCGCCAGCCGTTCAAAATTTGGAAATGTGTATAAGCCCACACTTAAGACAAGGGCCGGATCATCCAGACTATAGTTGGTGGGCAATGCAATAATATGCTCATCTGGAATAATGTCGCCGGCCTGCCACCATAATGTTGAAAATGCTGAAGTTGCGCGTTGTTGGGGTTTGCTATCGTGTTGCAGGGTGCGTCCATCGTCTAGGGTCAGCAGTTGGCCCTCTGCATCCACGACATGCACAAAAACCTGATAGTCTTGGCGGGGTGTGCCTGTGGCTTGCCACCATAATGTTATCACCAAACCACGTCCATCTTGTTCAATTTCATAGGCAGCCAGCGAAATGTAATCTTTAAAGGGGGTATCAATGGGAGAGGCATTGTCGGATACATGGCGCTGCATGGGCCAGTTTTCCCAAATAGGATAATAAATGACCAACTCGCCACCTGCTATTACAGTGGGGCCCGTAATGGCGAACACGGCTTCGGGCTGCAATGCACCATCCCAAC
>CAZLPC010000109.1:8378-8667 GCA_964561305.1 uncultured Anaerolineae bacterium | reverse complement strand
ACACGCGCACGCTTCCCCGGTGTTTTAAGTCCCTTTAGCGGGCCGGGCGGTACAGTTGGTGATTGGTTTAGCGATTATCTGGTGCGGCCAACACAGTTTGTAAATGGGCAATTTGTGCCTATTGAGTACCCAAGTGTCTTTAATCCAGGCATTCCTACTGCTCAAACTGTTCAATTTACGGGTGGGCAATGGGTGAATGTGGATGCAGGCTTAGAACCGAGTGTCGTGAATTTAGGAGCGAATCAACTAGCGACTGAAAACACAGCCCTGATCAACAATACAATAAGAT
>CAZLPC010000109.1:0-8368 GCA_964561305.1 uncultured Anaerolineae bacterium | reverse complement strand
GGGGGCAATAGTGCTTTCTATACCCCTGCAAGCATTTTGCAAAATCCTGAAACAGGAAATGTAGAAGCCTTCTCATATTGGAACGATTTTGGCAATGTCATGAACAGCATTGGCCAAATAGGCTCATTCCGTAACTATGTAAACCAGACTTTTGTAGGGCGTGTTGAAGAAAATAACCAAGATGCTGCCCCTACCGTATTGATAGATTTGGTTGGATTGGGGATACAAGGTATCAGCGCGAATCAAGGGGAACGACAGCTTGCCAACACATTCAGTATTAATGACACACAAGATGCCGAAGTGACAGTGCAAGTTCAAGTCTTTGAAGTGACTGATCCCACTGGCACAATGCCCGATACCACTGTACGCGCCATTATTGTTACCGAACAAACTGGTACTGTAAGCGTGCTACAAGTGGTAGACGAACGAACCAATTTCATCACGGGCGATGTCATTCAGATGGATGTGGGAGCGATGAGTTCGACCTTCAACATCACATCCTATGTGGGTGGTAATGGGTTGTATTTAGCGAATACTGAAGCTGGCGATTGCTTGTTCCGCCAATTTTATCGGGTTTCACGGGGCAATTTAAGAGAGATTCCTACCCCAACCAACTATCTGACTTTTCAAGGAGAAGACCCATGTCCATAAGCGCACACGCTTTTACAAAAATAACACTGCTGATACTGGCTGCTATAATACTAATGATGGGAGCGGGCTTTGGGCCCGCCCACGCTCAGCCCCAACGCGATTTTTCGGCGGTCTATACTTTTCCTGAAACGGGCACAACTTTTGCCTATGATGATGCCGTATGGACATTGGAAGAGGAAGATACCTTTGCGGTCTTAACTAACGATGAATCATTGCTGGTGGTGCTAGATTATACATTTGTATCTTTGATTGCACCCGATCAACACAGCCTAGCTGCTATTGCAGAAGCTGTTGCCTTAACACTTTATGACGAGGCCAGTTTAGAGGCTGTCGAACTAGACACAGAGACGTTGCTTGCCAGCCAAGCGGCTGGTGTTGATGCCGATGCCGATGACTCCCCATTAAGCCTATTACAAGAGCGTACCTTGCTTTTATTTGAACTGGATACCCCCACCGATCAATTAGAAATTGGTGCGATCCGCTTTGAGAATGGGCAAGTTGGGGTGATGGCACTGGTAGCTCCTTTAACTGCTGAAGCTATTGACGACGCACTATTGCCGTCCCTATTGTCGGCTTTCGATAACACCAGCCCGCCCGATGAAAGTGGGTTTTGTGTAGCCCTTACCGATACCAAAACAGACGCAACCGCCAGCGAAGGCCCCGGCCCTTTGTATACTAACTTGTTACAGTTGCCGTCAGCCGATGGTTTTTGGGTGGATGGACAACTACAAGACGCTAGTGGCCAAGTGTGGTGGAAGCTCGCACCACTAGGGCTAGAAGGCTTGAACATAGAAAGCGAGCAGGCGTGGGTATCGGGTGCGGTTGTTTCGACCATCGGCAATTGTAATGATGTTACTGCTTATATCATTCCTGCCGACGACACCGCATCACCTGCGGGCCAAACCTTAGCCGAAACAGCCCCAGAAGGCGATATCTGGAGTGCCACTTTTGGCAGCATGTCGGCTTCTTGCACTGAAGACACCGAAAGCGCCTATGTGCCAGAACCGCTTGAGCCAACAACCGTTTTCATTGCACTCACGGATGAAGGCCTACTTTTTGGCGACACGGTGTTGACTGCGTTCGCTGAAGGAAACTATGAAGGTTTCTTGAATTATGATGCTGGCGATGAAGTGATGGTTGCCCGTATCTATGTTGAAACGACCAGCGAAGCCAGTTATCAAGGCACTGTAACACTGAATTTCAACAACAATACCTGTAGCGCCACTGTGTCGATGACCCTCACCCGTCTCTCTTAAAGAAAACCAGAGGATAGCTAATTAGTGTGCTATCCTCTGGTGGCTGATTTAACTGACCACAATCGGTTTCAGTTGCGCCTCAATTTTGGCGCGTTGTGGCTCTAAGAACGGGGGTAGTGCCAGCCGTTCGCCTAGGCTTGCTAGGGGTTCATCGGTGGTAAAGCCGGGCCCATCGGTGGCAATCTCAAACAAAATGCCGTTCGAGATACGGAAATAAATCGAGTTGAAATAGTACCGATCAATCATCCCCGACACTGGTAAGCCAACCCCGGCCACACGCTTGCGCCACTGTTGTTGCTCTGCTTTATCGGCTACGCGCAGTGCTACATGATGCACCCCCCCCGCGCCTTGATAAGCAGCGGGCAGATTGGGTTCTTCCATCACCCACACTTCTGCACCCGGCCCACCATCACCCATTTCAAAAATCGTTACGGCTTGGCCGGTGGGATAGGGTGTGGTTTCGCCTTGCCGAAAGTCAAGTAGGTGGGTGAGGATTGTATCAATATCGTCTAGTTTAGGTATTGAGAGCATGACAGCATAAAAACCACGAATCGCATACACTGTGGGCACGTCGCTGCCGTCCCATACTTCACCTGCAAATGGTGAAGCCTCATCATCCACCAACATCAGACGTTGACCTTCAGGGTCTTCAAACCGTATCACCGAACGCCCCGCAAAAATCTCAATAGGCTGATGGGTTACACCTTGCTCATTAAATCGTTGTGCCCAGTATTCCAGTGCATCTTGACCGTTAACGCGGAAGGCTGTTAAGACAATGCTATCGGTTCCGCGTTGTTCTTTGCGGATATTGGGCCAATCAAAGAAAGTCATATCGGTACCCGGGCTGCCTAGTTTATCGGCATAAAACAGGTGATAGGCGCTGGTGTCGTCTTGATTGACCGATTTTTTGACCAAGCGCATCCCTAACAATTGGGTATAAAACTTCACATTTTGGCCAATTTTAGCCGAAATAGCCGTAACGTGATGAATTCCAGTGAGCATCATAGCTATTCTCCTTCTGATTGGATGTGTTTAATGTAAGGTAACATGATTAAAAGCGGATGATTGCTTAAAAAATAGACGGTGTTTTAAGGCGAAGATTTTTGATACTCAATTAATTTTACATTGAACAGTTTAATATAAATTGAAAAACAGATCAATAGTTTTTCTATTAGAATTGCCATAGAACCAACATCGTTCTATAGCAGTAAAAAAGCATCCTTTAACACGATGGATGCCTTTAGATGTCCTCAAGTTAATGGCGAAGGGTATTACTCAACCCAAGGGGTGGGTTCTTCAAGTTGGATAGTGGTGAAGTGTGCGCCGGCCGGATCTGATACTACAGCAAAACGCCCTGTACCCGGCGCATCAATAAGCGGTGTATTGACAGCCCCACCGTTGGCTTTCACTTTTTCTAATGATTCATCAATATTGGCAACCGAGAGATAGACCATCCAATGCGGCGGCAACCCTTCCCATTCTTCGGTCATGGTGATGATGCCACCATTGATGCGGCCTTTATTATAGATAAATTTATAGCCGGGTTGTGGCCCGTCTGTAAATGTCCAACCCAGCAAGCCCTCAAAGAAATCCATAGCAGCCTGCGGATCGCGGGTAGAAAGCTCGTTCCATGTTATCGCGCCCGGTGTATTAACAAGGCCCGACCCAATGTGGTTTTTGGCTTGCCACAGCGAGACCACTGCGCCCGAAGGGTCTTGTAACGCCATCATGCGTCCGCTATCAAACACATCAAAGGGTGAGACAAGAACCACACCGCCTAGCTCCGTTACTTTTTCCTGCAAGGCATCTACATCATCTACTGCAATATAGCTGTTCCAAATTGAAGGCACGCCTTGTTCTTGCATTTCGGGCAGCATGGCACTGATAGCAGCTACATTTTCACCATCATGAGAATACATGCTATAAAACATGCCGCCCCCAATGGGCATATCTTCTACCGACCAGCCCATAAGCGCTTGATAGAAAGGCTTACTGGCCTCTACATTGGTAGATGTGCAATCTGCCCAACAAAATGTGCCCTGTGGATATTTGGTTACTTTAAAGGACATGGTTCCTCCAGATTATTCTTAAAAAGAACATTTGTTCGCAATCTAAGTATATATCAAATCAATGGGCCAAATTGTCAATAAACTGTCAAAAGATAAAAAATATTGAACAGATTTTGCTCAGAAATTTAAGTGTGTAAAGCAAATTTCATCACTATAGAGTCATTTGATCATATATGGGATGTATAATTTAGATGTTTGTAAAAATTTTGTGATCATTTAGCGCTTAATGTACTATGGAGAAAACCGCTATGCGTAAAACTATTTTTCTGCTGATGCTGGTTGTGGTGCTGGCAATTCCCTTTTCGCCCACTGCACTTGCTCAAGATTCTGAGACCTTTAACCTTACCATCCTTCATACCAACGACACCCACAGCCACCATGAACCCCAAGGCAACGGCAATGGTGGTATTGCACGCCAGTCTACAGTTGTTGACCAAATTCGGGCCGAAGCTGCCAACACAATATTACTAGATGCTGGCGACCGCTTTACGGGCACGTTGTTTCATCAGCAATATCGTGGTGCAGATCAAATCGAGATTATGAATGCACTTGGTTATGATGCGGTTGTGATTGGCAACCATGAATACGACGATGGCGAAAGCACCCTAGAAGCCTTTGCCCAAGGGGTTAACTTCCCGGTGTTGTCGGCCAATGTGGATTACAGCGCCTTCCCCAGCATTGATGACGCGATAGATCCCTATATGATTATTGAAGTGGGCGGTCAACAAATTGGCGTTATCGGCCTGACCACACCCGATAGCGTGGTAACTTCTAGCCCTAGCGACGACATCATCTTTAACGCTGATTTGGTGGGTGTTACCCAACAATATGTGGCCGAACTAGAAGCTGCTGGCGTAAATAAAATAATCTTGCTGACGCATATTGGCATTCAATTTGACACCGCCATTGCACCACAATTGGCTGGCGTAGATGTGATTATCGGTGGCCACAGCCATACCCTCCTCAGCAACACCTATGCAGCAGCCTCAGGTGAATATCCGTTGGTGTTTGAAGGTTCAGACGGCAACCCGGTGCTATATGTGCAAGTTGGCGACCGCAACATTTATCTGGGTCGCTTGAATGTTACCTTTGATGCCGAAGGTGTTTTGACCGCTTGGAATGGTGATGCCATTCTCCTTAGCCGCTACATCACACCCAATGCCGAGATTGAAGCCTTGTTAGACGGCCTTGCTGGCCCGGTTAACGAGTTGCGGGCCCAACCCATTGGTGCAAATGCAACAGAGTTGTTGGTGGGCGATCGCAACGTTTGTCGTATCGAAGAATGTGCATTGGGCAACATTATTTCCGATGCAATCCGCGCTGAAACGGGCGCTGATATTGTGATTCAAAACGGTGGCGGTATTCGCGCCGACATTGATGCAGGCGAAATTACAGTCGGTGATGTGTTGACCGTATTGCCCTTTGGCAACACCATTGCTAACGTAACCCTGACTGGTGAACAAGTGGTTGCTGCTTTGGAAAATGGTGTTAGCGCTGTCACTGTGGGCGAGGGTGGTGTAATCAGCCGTGGTGGTCTAAATGGCCGCTTCCCACAAGTGTCAGGCATTCGCTTCACATGGGATGCCACCCAAGAAGTGGGTAGCCGCATCGTCAGTGTCGAGGTGCTAGACCCCGCAACTGGTGAATTTGCCCCGATTGATCCCGCAGGTGTTTATTTTGTAGCCACCAACGACTTTATGCTCAATGGCGGCGATGGTTATACTCAATTTGCCGAAGGTGTAGAACCCTATCCATTTGGTCGCCCCCTCGAAAATGCTACCATTGATTTCTTAGTTGGGTTGGGCGAAGTAACGCCCTATATTGATGGCCGCATCATCCTAGTGAACGCAACCATCGAGTAACATTATCTCCTAAAGATTCGTGTAGAAACCATGCAAAGGTGGCCGCGCGCCACCTTTTTTGTTTTGCCTCAAAAAATAGAACTTGCCAGCAAGTCTTGTTATGATGAACAATCAACTGCAATAAAAATTGTTCTAAAGGTTGTTGGATGATGGTGTTTACGACCGATCTATATGAAGCAGCAGCAGTTCGTCATGCCCAGTTCTATGCTCAACGCTTGCGGGCTTTGCAACGGCAGTTTCATCAACAAAAAGATCAACTGAAGATCTTGACCCAACTGGACGCGATATGGCTACAAGTGCAGCAAGCCTTCAAATGGGCACAGGAACATTCAGAGGTTAAGATTTTTGCGTTGTGCGCTGATCTGGTTTACGAGGGCGAGCTATTGTTGCACTTGCGCCTGCCACAACAAGAATATGTAACATGGGTCGAACATGGGTTAGAAGCCGCACGCGCCACCCATAATACTCCACAGTTTATTCATCTGCTGCGCGTTTTAAGCATTGCCTATAGTCTTGTGGGGCGCTATGCCGATGCGATTGCTGTAAGCCTGCAATTATTGGAACAGGCCGAGCTTCAAGGTGACTTGGATTTAAAAGCCCGCAGCTTATCTTCATTAGGCACAACATCTATACGCCTTAACGACTATGCTAGCGCCGAAAGCTATCTGTTGGCAGCCCTTAATTTAGCCGAGCAACTGCAAAACGGCATGGGGCAAGCAGTGGTGCTTAACAATCTCGCGGTAATGCTGATAGACCAAGGGCGCTATGCAGTCGCCCATGATTATTTTAAACGGAGCCTTGCCTTGCATCGCCAGCTTAACAATTTACATGGTGTCGCCAGTAGCCTTAATAATTTGGCCCAATTAAACATGTTTATTGGTGAGAGCGATGCTGCCCTTATTTTTTCGGAAGAAAGTCTGCTGTTGCGTCAGCAGTTGGGCGATCAGTTTGGCTTAGCACATTCGTTGATAACACGCGGACAATGGGCCACACTAACTGGTGATGTTGCTGCCGCTAACACCCATTGGCAAGCAGCGCTTCAAATTGCCGAACAACAGAATTTATGGCGCATGAAGGGTGAAATCTGGATTGAACAGGGGATAATGCTTTGGCAGCGTGGGGAGCTAGCGGCAGCTTATCAACACCTCGAAGACGGCGTGGCTATTTTGCAAGATATTGAGAGCAAAACCGTTAAGGGATTGTTGTATTTAGCGTTGATAGATCTGACATTGGGTGATCTGGCAGCGGCCCGCCCCAAACTTGCCCACGCTTTGCAACTGGCACTCCAATCGCACGCTGCACCATTGATTTTGTTGGGCATTGCGGCAGCGGCATTGCTTTATGCCCAGCAGGGGCAGGGGGCCACCAGCCTACAATTAGCCCGCTATGTCGAGGCCGGTTCTCACCCCCAACCGCTCTATTTTCAATATGACTGGCAACGCATTCAAGCTCAGATTGCTGATCGCATTGGGGCGGTGGACATTGATAATGAGCCCTCCCAAGTAATAGATATGTCGGTACTGGCCCGCCAATTGATTGCTGAGTTACTGCATTAGGGCAGAACTTAAAAACACATAGCATCACCCCAATTTTGGAGTGATGCTATGTGTTAAATCATCAACTAGATCGTCAGCTTATAAGAAGTCAATGCCTTCATATACTGGGCACGTTCAAAGGCGGTGGGGTTGCCAATGTTCAGTTGGCTCATGCTGCCCTGCATTTGCTTTACAGAGTCGTACTCGTGGGTTTCTAGCCACTCGGTCATTGCTGTTTCAATGGTGCGAATATGCTCTGGCCCATGTTTTAGCAAGGCAGCCGTCATCATAGCGACATTTGCACCCACCATCAACATCTTGATCACGTCTTCGGCGTTATGAATACCACTGGTGGCGGCCAAACTCGCATGGATACGGCCATGCAAAATAGCAATCCAGCGCAGGGGCAAGCGCAAGTCATACGGGGTACTTAAGAGAATGTTGGGTTGCACTTCTAAGTTTTCCAGATCAATGTCGGGTTGATAGAAGCGATTGAACAAGACTAGGCCACTTGCGCCAGCTTCGACCATCCGCTTGGCCATGTTCGCCATATTGCTGAAGTAGGGGCCTACTTTGACTGCAATCGGAATGTTGACGCTGGCTTTCACACGGCGCACCACTTCAAGATACTGCTCCTCGACCTGTGCCCCCGATAGATGGATGTCGGTAGGGATGTTATACAAATTCAATTCGATAGCATCAGCACCGGCCTCAGCCATCATCTTAGCAAAGCTCGTCCAGCCGCCCAAAGAGCTACCATTTAGGCTGGCAATCACGGGTATTTCAACGGCTTCTTTAGCCTTGCGGATGTGTTCTAGGTATTCGTCTGGCCCCAACTTGTAATCTTGCGCTTCAGGAAAATAGGTCAAGGCCTCTGCAAAGCTCTCGGTGTGATAGGTGGTGTAATGATGCAGTTGTTTCATCTCGTGCGTCAGTTGCTCTTCAAAGAGCGAGTACAACACAATGGCCGACGCGCCCGCATCTTCAAGTTGTTT
>CAZLPC010000108.1:360-8706 GCA_964561305.1 uncultured Anaerolineae bacterium | reverse complement strand
CGTGTCGAAGGTGTCAAAAAGCGGCTCTTTGTCCTCTTGCAGGTCTTTATTATAACCACTGGGCAGGCCCTTCAGCGTTGTTAAAAAACCAGCCAAGTTGCCAACCATGCGCCCCGACTTGCCGCGTGCCAACTCCATCGGATCAGCGTTGCGCTTTTGGGGCATAATGCTTGAGCCAGTGCTATAGGCATCGGGCAAGGTGATAAAGCCAAAAGCCGGATTGCTATAAAAAACCACATCTTCGGCCAAACGGCTAAGATGCACGCCAATCAAGCTGGCGTTGAACATAAACTCGGCCACATGATCCCGATTAGATACCTCATCAAGGCTATTGAGTGGCATATAGGGCATATTTAGCGCCGCGCCCAATGACACTTGATCAATTGGATAGGGCGTACCAGCCAGCGCACTGCTGCCTAGCGGCAAGACCAATAGGCGTTTTTCGGCATCTTGCAGGCGTTCGACATCACGTTGCAACATACTCACAAAGCTCATCAGCCAATAGGCTATGGTAATCGGTTGGGCGGGCTGCACATGGGTATAGCCGGGCATCGGATCGCTAAGGTGAATTTCAGCTTGGCCGATGAGGGCGCGTTGGAGGTCTTGTACTTGCTCAATTACAATTTGCACCGCATCGCGCAGCCACAGCTTCACATCTGTCGCCACTTGATCGTTGCGGCTGCGGCCAGTGTGCAATTTACCCGCCAGCGGCCCAATCAACTCACCCAAGCGACGCTCGACCGCCGTATGAATATCCTCATCTTCTATAAGAACAATGAAAGCATTGGTCTCAAATTCAGCCAACACCGTTTCTAGCCCTTGCACCAATTGTTCGGCCTCGTCGGTGCTGATGATGTTGGCACGGGCCAAAGCATTGGCATAAGCCATACTTCCTTGAATATCTTGCCGATACATCGCCTTGTCAAAGCGCATCGAGTCGTTTAGGCGGCGCATTAGGGGGTTGGGGTCTTGGCTGAAGCGCCCGCCCCACAGGGTTTGTCCGTCGCTCATACAATTTCCTTTTGATAGATGGCGGCAAGGCGCGTTAGCACCTCGTCAAAACTAACCAAGACACTCTCGCTATCGGTGCGGCCTTTCCATTCAATTTGATCACCTGTGCGCGACGAGATCACCAAGCGTACCGGAATCCCCAATAGGTCAGCATTGGTGAACTTTGCGCCCGGCGATTCGTCCCGATCATCCCACAGCACTTCATAGCCAGCAGTTTCTAGTTGATCGTGCAATTGGGCTGCGTCGGCCTCGCGTCCCCGCAACGAAATCAGATAAACATGATAGGGCGTGATACTTGTTGGCCAAATGAGGCCCTTGTCATCGTTATACAGTTCGGCAATGGTGGCCAATGTGCGCCCCAATCCGATGCCATAGCAGCCCATGTAGAAGGGTTTTTCGGCCCCGTCGCTGTCTACATAGGCCGCGCCAGCCATCTTGGTGCTATAGTGATAGCCCAATTGAAAAATATTGCCCACCTCAATGCCACGCTTTTCGAGTAGGGGTTCGTGGCTGTCTTCGGTGAGGTGGCCGGGCTGGGCCATGGCGATGTCGGCTAGCATCTCGCAGGTGAAGTCGCGCCCATAATTCACATTGATCGAGTCGGTGGTGTCTTCTTTTTGTCCACCGATGAAGTTTCGTACCGTGGTTAACGAAAAGTCGCCGATATAGCGGGCAGCGTGGCCCCACGAGTGAACATAGCCGGGCTTTGTGCCAAGCTGATGCAAATCTTCCTCTGTCGCTTCTTCTAGTTGCCCCACTGCATCTATGGCGTGTTCTAGCTTGGTCTTGTTCACGTCCAAATCGCCGCGCACTGTGCCAATGATGATCTCGCCTGTGGCTGTGTGCCGATAGACCACATTTTTCAGATAATGGGCTTTGGGCAAGCCATAATGCTGTACATTGTCATCCATGGTTTTCACCCATGCAGGCTGATCAATAATCTGAAAATCTTTAATCGGCTCATCAGGATTGATGGGTTCGCGCCAAAAGCGGGCCACGTCTTCATGGGCGGCATAGCTGCCATCGGCAGTCATCAAAAAGCGACTTTCGCCCGCGTCGCTTTCTACCACAAATTCATGACAATATTCCCCGCCAATATAACCATTGTCGGCCTCTACCATCACGGTTTTTAAGCCGATGCGGGCAAAAATGCGCGTATAGGCCTCGGCCATGTGCTGATACTCGGCACGAAAGTCGCTTTCGTCTTTGTGAAACGAATAGGCATCTTTCATCACAAATTCGCGCACACGCAGCAACCCACCCCGCGCCCGCAATTCGTCGCGGAATTTGGTCGAAAATTGGTAGATGTTAAAAGGCAAGTCGCGGTGACTGATTTGGAATTTTCGCACCACATCCACAATCATCTCTTCGGCTGTACCACCCAACGCAAACTGGGCCCCACGCCGATCTGTGATGGTCATCAGTTCAAAGCCAGTGGTATTGGTGCGGTTGGTCTCTTGCCATAGTTCTAGAGGGTGCAGGGTGGGTGTAATCATCTCTTGAGCGCCCGCCACATCCATCTCTTGTTTGATAATACGTCGAATCTTCTCATGCACACGCCAGCCCAAGGGCAAGAAAAAGTAGCGTCCGGCTGCCGATTCCCGAATATAGCCTGCTTTGGTTAGCAGGTGGTGGCTAATTAACTTAGCCCCACCTTGCTCGCCATAAATTGATTTACCAAATAATGACGAATAGCGCATAAAGTCCCCTTTTAGGTGCGATAATCAGCATTAATCGAAACGTACTCGTGGCTGAAGTCGCATGTCCACACGATAGAGTGGCCGTCACCAGTGCCTACTTCTAGCGTGACGATAATCTCTTCTTGCTGGAAGATCAGCGCGGCTTCGGCTTCCTCATAGTTGGTGGGTGTGCCGTTGGCCACCACTTGCAATTGAGAAGGCGAGGCTGTCTCAGAAGCAAACCATAAGTTCACTTGGCTTTGATCAAACGGTACACCAGCCCGACCCGCCGCCATCAACACCCGTCCCCAGTTGGCATCTGCGCCATAAAAGGCAGTCTTGACCAGTGGTGAAATGGCGATGGTGTTGGCAATGCGGTGGGCGCTCTCGTTATCGGCGGCCCCTTTGACCTTGATAGTGATGAATTTGGTTGCGCCTTCGCCATCCAGCACAATTTTATGGGCTAAATCGGTGCAAACCGCCGTCAGTTCAGCCACAAAATCGGCATAATTATCATCGCCAATCACCACGCCCGACGCACCATTGGCCAAGACCAAAACGGTGTCGTTGGTGCTCGTGTCGCCATCTACGCTAATGCGATTGAAGCTCACGCCATTGGCGGCATGAAGGGCTTTTTGCAACAGGGGTTGGGGCACTGCCGCATCGGTGGTGATCATAGCCAGCATCGTAGCCATGTTGGGCGCAATCATGCCGCTACCTTTTGCAATAGCCGTGATGGTATAGCCATGTTTGGACTGTAGGCTATAGGCTTTGGGGCGGGTGTCGGTGGTCATAATGCCGCGCATGGCTGTGTCCCACCCATCTTCGCTAAGGTTTTCGACGGCTAAATTAATGCCATTGGCGATTTTATCCATTGGCAACTGCACCCCAATTACGCCCGTACTTTGCACAAATACTTGTTGGGGCAAAAGGTCAAGTTTGTCGGCGGCCCATTCGGCGGTCAGTTGGGCGTTTTGCAGCCCTTGTTCACCAGTGCAAGCGTTGGCATTGGCCGCATTGGTGACAATCACACGCATATTGCTACCATTTTCTGCCAAGTGCTGCATGTTTAACAGCAATGGTGCAGCTTTCACATAGTTGGTCGTAAAAACACCCGCCGCCGTGCAAGGCCGCTCTGAATAAATAAGCGTAAAGTCGGGGCGCTCGCTGCGGCGCAAGCCCGCATGAACCCCCACCACTTGAAAGTCTTTGACGGGATGAATGGTCTCGATCACAATTTTATCTTGTAGGGTAGTGGTTTTCATCATCTTGGTTTCGTTACTCTCTCTAGTCAAAATAAATGGGTTGATGAATTAGTCGCGTTTGAACTTGTAATAGTCGGGTTGGCGATAGCGGCTCTTGCCAGAGCCATCCATCGCAATTAAGGCTTCCACTTTTTGCGGCAACCCCCACAAGGTGATGAAACCCTCGGCGTGGGTTTGGTCATAGACATCCATTTGACCAAACGAGGCATAGTCTTCACGATAGAGGCTAAAAGGAGAGCGCCGCCCTGTCACCATAACATTGCCCTTGAACAACGCTAGGCGCACTTCGCCCGTCATGCTGCGCTGGGTGATAGTCACAAAGCCATCTAGGGCTTCGCGCAACATGCTAAACCACTTGCCGTCATAGACCAGTTCGGCATAGCGCAGGCTCATCATTTGTTTATAGTGAAGGGTTTCTTTGTCTAGGCAAATGCTCTCTAGGGCTTGGTGTGCTTTATAGAGGATAGTGCCACCGGGTGTTTCATACACCCCCCGCGACTTCATGCCCACCAAGCGATTTTCGACAATATCCACGCGCCCAATGCCATGCTCGCACCCCAATTCGTTGAGCGCGTCGAACAAGGCCACTGGTGATAGAGCCGTACCATTAATTGAAATAGGGTTGCCTTCCTCAAAACCAATAATTACCTCGCCGGGCTGGTCGGGTGCATGAAGTGGATCAACCGTTAGCTGAAACATGGCTTCTTCGGGCGCTGTCCATGGGTCTTCTAGTGGGCCGCCTTCATGACTGACATGAAAGAGATTGCGGTCGCGGCTATAGATGCTTTTTAGCGTTTGGGCAATGGGTACATTGTGCAATTGGGCATAGGCAATGGCATCTTCGCGGCTACGGATAGTCCATTTCGGGTCGCGCCATGGGGCAATAATCCGCAACTTAGGATTAAGCGCCATCACCGTTACATCAAAGCGCACCTGATCATTACCTTTGCCCGTTGCGCCATGTGCGACAGCTTGTGCGCCTTCGGCCTCGGCAATCTCGACCATGTGTTTAGCAATTAGTGGGCGGGCAAAAGATGTCCCCAACAGATAATCACGCTCATAAATTGCACCGGCCCGCATCGTTGGGAACACATATTCAGTCAAAAATTCTTCGCGCAAATCACGAATAATGGCCTTGCTTGCGCCAGTAGCAAGGGCTTTTTCTTCTAGTCCATCCAGTTCTTCCGCTTGGCCAAGATCAGCCGTGAAGGTAATCACCTCGCATTGATAGTGTTCTTTCAACCACGGCACAATGACCGAGGTATCAAGGCCGCCGCTATAGGCCAAAATTACTTTTTCGACAGGTGGAAAAGCAGGATTTGCACTCATGTTCAGCATGGCTCCTAAAGTTAAAGTACGTTTGATAAAAAGTCGGCTAAGGTATCAATGTGTGATGCTTCGACAATTAGCGGTGGCACAAGGCGAATAACATCTGGCCCAGCATTGACCAGCAGAATACCCGCTTCATAGCCCGCCTCGATAATTTTCGTCACAGGTATATCAAGCTGAAGGCCCACCATCAGGCCACGCCCACGAATTTCGACGATATGGGGCGATTGGATGGCGGCCAATTTTTCTTGCAAATAAGCACCCATCTGTTGAATATGGCTTAACATCGCGGGCGAGTTGATGCGCTCAAAGACGTGCGCCGCCACCGATGCGATCAAGTTGCCGCCTGCAAAGGTGCTGCCATGATCGCCGGGTTGCAGGGCTGCGTGTACTTTTTCAGTCATTAAGGTTGCGCCGATGGGTAGTCCATTGGCGAGGGGCTTGGCAAGCGTCATGATGTCGGGGGTAATGCCACTGCTAGTATGTGCCCATAGTTCCCCGGTGCGCCCCAAGCCACATTGCACCTCATCAAAAATCAGCACTGCGCCCATTTCATCACATAATTGGCGGAGTGTTTGCAAAAATTGGGGCGTGGCCGCATAAATACCGCCTTCACCTTGAATTGGCTCGACCACCACCGCACAGGTGCGCTCACTAATGGCGGATTTGGCGGCTTCAATATCGTTAAAGGGCAAGATGGTTACATCGGGCAAGAGGGGTTTGAAAGGGTCTTGATATTTGGCTTTGGGCGTGATGGAAAGTGCGCCCGCCGTGCGCCCATGAAAGGCATGGCTAAAGGCGATAATTTCGGTTTTTTCAGTATGGCCGTTGGTATAGGCTAACTTGCGGGCAAACTTAAGCGCGGCCTCGTTGGCTTCGGCCCCGCTATTACAGAAAAAGACCCGATCTGCGAATGAATGTTGGCACAACAACGCCGCTAGTTGGCCTTGGGCGGCGGTGTAATATAAATTGCTGACGTGGATCAGCTTATCCGCTTCTTCGCGAATGACGGCGGTAATTTGCGGATCGCTATGGCCCAGTGCCATCACCGCAATACCCGCCACAAAATCTAAATATTGTTTACCCTCGGCATCATACAACATCATCCCCTCGCCATGCGTCAGCACAAAAGGAGGCCGGGCATAGGTTTGGGCGATGTAGGCTTGCTCGTTTTGTATGGCGGGGTGTGTCGTTTGAAGATTAAAAGCCATCTGTTACTCCTCGTTGGTGTGGTTATAAATTGGATCGGGAATTAAGGTTGTGCCAATGCCGTTTAACAGGCCGTCCAAATCGGTGATCACGACTTCATTAATCCCAAACATCACCATCTCTTGGGCAGTGCGAACTTTGGGGATCATGCCGCCTGTAATTACCTCAGATTCAATCAAAAAGTCTATTTCGCTGGGGGTTAGGGTGGGGATAATTGCGCCATCTTCCATCACACCCTGCACATTCGAGACAAAAATTACCCGACTTGCGCCAACCGCTTTGGCCACCGCACCCGCCACATGATCAGCATTGATGTTAAAGGGGCCGTCTGCACCCAATCCAATCGGCGCAATGACGGGAACTACGCCCGCCGCCAGCAGTTCCAATAGCCAAGCGCCATTCACCGATGTAGGCACACCCACAAAGCCCAAATCGGCGGTCGGGTGAGGAAACTTTTCGGCGCGGATAAGGGCGCGGTCTGCGCCATTAAGGCCAAGGGCATCTAGCCCATTTAGTACAAAGGTACGGGCGATAGTGGTGTTGACTGCCCCACACAGCACCATCTCAACCAATGCCATCGAGTCGGCATCGGTCACGCGCAAACCATCTACATATTGAGGCACAATGCCCATCACTTGCTGCATAGTGGTGATGGCTTTGCCGCCACCATGCACAACCACGACGGGCGCATCCAATAGTTTTATCGTCTGGGCCAGTGCCTTGATGAATAGTGTGTCGTCAAGTTGTGTGCCGCTGACTTTAATAACCACGGGCGACTGCATGTGCCACCTCCACCAAGCCAGTTGTATGGGGCAAGTGAAACATGAGATTGGCGTTTTGTAGCGCTTGGCTAGATGCACCTTTCCGTAAGTTATCTATGGCACACACAATAATTGCCATGTCGGGGGTAGCGCTGCTGATAGAGATGGCGGCTTTGTTGGTGCGAACCACATGCTTTAAGCGGGCCAGCTTGCCATCTGGCAATACATTCACTAATGGTTCATGGGTATAAGTATCTTCTAAGATTTGGCGCACAACAGCGATAGGCTGGCTCAGATGCACATAAATCGTCGAGAGCAAACCGCGATCCACTGGCAACAAATGGGGCGAAAAAACCAACGCACCAACCGCAGGCATGGCCGCCTGAAGCTCTTGCTCAATCTCGCCCACATGCCGATGCACGCGCCCAATGTTATAGGGCTTCAAATCGCCAAATACTTCAACAAAATGGGTGTCGGGTTTGGGATTGTGGCCAGCCCCGCTTACGCCACTTTTCGCATCTACGATAATGGGTAGGTTGGATTGAAGCGCACCATTCATCGCCAGTGGCAACAAGGGCAATAAAATGCTGGTGGGATAGCAACCGGGGTTAGCAACCACATCGGCCCCCAACAACTGTTCGGCGAATAATTCGGGCAATCCATAAGGGGCGGGCAAAAGGTGAGGGGCGGGGTGGCTGTGGTCATACCATTGGGTATAGCTTTCGGGCGTTTTTAGACGTAAATCGGCGGATAGGTCTACTACTTTTGCGCCCGCCGCCACCGCATCGGCGGCTAGTTTGGCCGATGCGCCGTGCGGTGTGCATAAAAACACCAGATCGAGGGCGCTGAAGTCTAGCTCGGCCTGCGGGCTATAGCACAGACTGTCATAGCCTTCGACCGTTTCGCCCGCCCAACTGTCTGAAACAGCAATTTGAACGGCAAATTCTGGGTGGCCGCGCAACAAGCCCAGCAAATCTTGGCCGGCATAGCCGCTTGCGCCCACAACCCCAATTTTTTTCATGCCATTTACTCCTTCTTTTCTAAACTTCAACATCTAAACTAGAGATCAAAAATCCCGAACCTTGTGGGGTT
>CAZLPC010000108.1:0-350 GCA_964561305.1 uncultured Anaerolineae bacterium | reverse complement strand
GGGTTCGGGACGTTGTGTTCCGTTGGTTGTACAGACTGTTTGGCTTATGCAACACAAACCAGCCGTACCGAACCCGTGGGTTGCGGTTGGCGACGGCGGCTACGACGTGGTAAAGATGATAAAGTGTTGATAAGCATGAAAGTGTATATTTCTGATAGAATTCTTATGCGTGCAAGTTGCCTAAACTATACGGTCAATAATGGCGATTGTCAACCACTTTAGCAAAATTGCTAAAAGAAATTCTTTTGCGCCAACATCACCATTCATCGAATAACAAGCGCGGAAGCCCCTTGCTTTAGCTATGGGGAGGAAGCGCTAAACTTAAATCTTCAATTGATTGAAAATGTGAT
>CAZLPC010000107.1:5722-8707 GCA_964561305.1 uncultured Anaerolineae bacterium | reverse complement strand
TAAGCGGTCGGCATAAAAATCAAACGGGTTTAGCGTTTGTGCTGCCGCCGATTCTAATTTAAAACATAAGCCGGGGATACGATATGGCACGGTTGTATCACGGCGTTGATGCCGTAAGCGGTCTACCACTTCCTGTAATGCCGACATAACCAATTCCTTTTTAGCGCAACAAACAACAACTGCCATTGTAGGCAGTTGTGTATGAGTATGCTAGAGCCACGATCTGCTAGCTATCGGTTATAACCTTCGCCGAAAACATCAATCATCAGTGGCCCCAATGCCCACCGATTCGGGATGAGTACAGAAGCACCACCGGGAGTAGTATAAGACATTAGACAACACTCCCAATTGACCACTGCATTATTAATGTTTTCCTTAGGAACTTCGCTGGCAAACAAGGCCAATTGAATCAGTTGATCTAGGGAGAGGCCTGTCAAAATACCTTGATTAACATCGTTCCAAATTGGAAGCGCATTAATCACTAAGTCTGGAATCATGTCTACTGACAGCACTTTGTCGCGCACAGCTAACACAATTTGCTGTTGGCGACGGCCCCGATCAATGTCATCACTGGTATGACGGCTGCGGGCATACTTAAGGGCTGCTGCGCCGTCTAAGTGTTGCCAACCTGCTTCAATATAAAACGGATCGTAGCCATAGTTCATGTTTGGATAAGTGGGATCGTTGATTGTTTTTTCGACTAAAACATCTACCCCACCAATCCGATCAATGATTTTTATAAAAGCGTTGAAGTCAATCATAACGTAATCATTGATACGGATGCCGAAATTATATTGAACAGCTTGCATGGCTAAAATGGGACCATAGCCGGGCTGTTGCAAGTTACCCAGTGTACAAGCGGTATTGATGCGTTGTAAGTCTCGATAGCCGGGAATTTCGACATAGGTATCACGAGGGATACTTAAAACGCCAATACTGTTGTTAATGGGGTCTAGGCTAATGACCATTATCGTATCGGTGCGGCAACTGCCGGATGTGGTTTGGCCGGGGCGGTTGTCCATCCCCATCAGCAATACTGTGAAGCGTTCTTCGCCACCCCACGGCACAATCTCTAGGCTGTTGCCGTCCAACGCGCCGCGCACTTCGCCATCGTCATTAATGGCTTCGGCGGGCAGGTCTTGGGGTTCAATAGCGCTATAGATAATTGAGGTCGGCTCTTGACTGGGTTGTTGCTGGACAATAGACTGCACCGCATCATCTTTAGCGGCTTGGTCTTCTAGGCGCACCAGCACCACAATCCCAATGGTCACGATTAAGGTGAAAATTAAAACACTCAGGCCCGCAATCACCCACACCCAATTGTCTTGGCGGGCGGCTTGTTGATAATAGCGGCGGCGATCAGAAATAGTATGATAGCTTGGTGGCGCTAGCGGTGGTATTGGGTTTGGGTTGGGCGTTGATGCTTGGTTATGCCATCCACCGGGCTGATTGGCTTGGGTGGTGTGATCCAACGCCGCTTGACGGGTATCGTTATCGGATAGAGGATTTTGTGGTGAATTCATTGAAAAGCTACCTTTGCATACGAATGTCGGTATTATTGTAGTGGCAAATCGCCCTACGCTCAATCAGCGCAAATTCAACGCTTGCCTACACAAGTGCTTAACAAAAGGATATTTCCCATGCCCACTATCATCTATCTGCACGGTTTTTCCTCATCACCAAGCGGCTCAAAAGCCCGCGCTTTGCGGCATTATGCCGAACATGCAGGTCTAGATTTTCTGGCCCCAGATTTAAATGTACCCACTTTTGAGACGCTCACCGTAACAGCCATGATCGCAACAGTAGATGAAACGGTTATACAAGCACCCAGTGAGCCTGTTTATTTGATTGGGTCAAGTTTGGGTGCGTTTGTGGCGTTGCACTATTTAGCTCAACATCAAGCCGATAGCGCCCAACGGGTGGCTAAGGTGTTGTTGCTGGCCCCTGCTATCCATAATCGCTGGCTCAACACACCCGAGTATAAAGCGTGGGAACGCAGTGGCAAACTGACCTTTAGGCACTTTGGCTATAATGGAGATATGCGCGAGTTACATTTTGGCTTTATGCTCGATCACCAGCGTTATGACTCGAATCAACTAAAACCCACACACCCAATTCATATCTTACATGGCGAGCATGATGCGCTGATACCCATACAAACCAGCCAAGATTTTGTGGCAAAACACCCCCAAATTACCCTGCAATCGCTCAAGACCGACCATCAAATGCACGATCAGTTGCCAGTGATTTGGGAGGTGACGCAAGCCTTCTTTGAACTGGGTTAATCGTGTGTGATGGCTTGATCGAATAGGGCAATTGGCGCGAGTTGATCGCGGTCAAGTTGTCGCAACACATCCAGCAAAGACTTTTGCCAACCGCCATCTTCTAAGGCATCCAATAGCCATACCGAGGTGCGGCTAACGCGCACATGGTCGCCGAGATAGTCTTGTAACGCAATCCTATCTATTACACCCAAGTAAGGCAACCGAATGGCGAGGCGCTCGTTTTCTTTGCCGACGGCCGTTGCACCAGCTTTTTGGGCCAACAACTTCACCTCAATTTGTAGCAACAAACCTTGTACGGCAGGCGGCAAATCGCCAAAGCGGTCTTCTAGTTCTTGAGTCATGGCTTGCAAGGCTTCGTCGGTGGCAATGTTGGCCATGCGCCGATAGAGTTGAATCCGCAACGCCATGTCTTCGATAAAATCGGTAGGTATATAAGCTGGCAGTGGTAGATCAATAGTCACGGGGATGCTTTCACCCTCATCAGAATCGGCCTCGACGGGTTTGGGCTTGCGCGGAGCCGTATCTTGCACTGCATTGGTCAGCATTTGGGTATAGAGATGAAAGCCAACCGCATCAATGTACCCACTTTGACGCACACCTAATAAGTCGCCCATACCCCGCAGTTCTAGATCACGGACGGCAATAGACATGCCCACACCCAACTCGGTATATTCGGCGATGGTGTCTAGGCGGGCCTGCG
>CAZLPC010000107.1:0-5712 GCA_964561305.1 uncultured Anaerolineae bacterium | reverse complement strand
CGGGTGTAAGCGGCTGATGGCGCGGATAGAAAAAGTAGCTATAGCCTTGGTTAGAACTGCGTCCTACACGTCCCCGCAACTGATATAGCTGTGACAAGCCGAAGCGATCAGCGCGATCCAAGATAATCGTGTTGGCGCGGGGGATGTCTATGCCGTTTTCGATGATAGTGGTACACAACAGCACATCATACTCGCCATTGGCAAAAGTCAACATCACTGCTTCCAGCTCGTGTTCATCCATTTGTCCATGCCCCACTGCAAACGTAGCCTCTGGCACAAGTTCTTGTAAATGGCGCTGCATGGCATAAATAGATTGCACGCGGTTATGTACGATAAACACTTGTCCCCCACGATCAAGCTCGCGCAGAATGGCTTGGCGCATGAGTTTGTCATCGCTGGGGCCGACATGATTGATCACGGGTAGGCGCTCTTCGGGAGCGCTTTGAATAAGGCTGATGTCGCGCAGGCCCGTTATCCCCATGTACAAGGTACGCGGAATAGGCGTAGCCGTCATGGTCAATACGTCCACTTCTGTCCGCATTTTCTTTAGGCGCTCTTTGTGGGTAACACCAAAGCGTTGTTCTTCATCAATCACCAGCAAGCCCAAGTCACGAAAAAGTACATCTTCTTGCAATAGGCGGTGTGTGCCAATCACAATATCCACTTGGCCGGTTTGCAATTCTTCTAAAATCTTCTGTTGTTCGGCTTTGGTGCGGAAGCGCGAGAGCATTTCGACCTTAATCGGAAAAGCGATCAGGCGCTGTGAAAAGCTGTTGAAATGCTGCTGGGCTAGAATTGTCGTGGGCACAAGAATGGCTACTTGTTTGCCATCGGTCACGGCTTTAAAAGCCGCCCGCAACGCAATTTCGGTTTTACCATAACCCACATCGCCACAAATAAGGCGATCCATTGGCACAGGGCGCTCCATGTCGGCTTTTACTTCGCGCAAGGCTTTTAGCTGATCGGTCGTTTCGACATAAGGAAACGATGCCTCTAGCTCGTGTTGCCATGGGCCATCGGGCCCAAAAGCATAGCCTTGCACCACCGTTCGGGACGCGTACAGTGCTAACAATTCTTCGGCAACTTCTTGTACTGCTGATTGGGTACGCTGTTTAATGCGTTGCCAGTCTTGGTTGCCCAGTCGGTTGATGGTGGGCGGCTTGCCCTGCGATCCGACATATTTTGAGACGCGGTCGGCCTGATGGATGGGCACATGCAGCACATCACCGCCCGCATACTCTACCACTAAATATTCGCGTTCGGTCTCTTGAATACGGCGTTTGCTGATGCCCTTAAAAAGTCCTACCCCATAATCAATATGGACAACCACATCGCCCTCGGCCAAATCTGCAAAATAGGCTTCGGGGTTTAGGTGTCTTTTTTGGACACGGCGGCGCGGTTCGGGACGTTGCCAGCCAAAAATTTCGGCATCGGTCAGCAAATGCAGCGTATATTCTTCGGTTTCTAACAGCCAGCCCTCGGCTAATTCACCCTCGATAAAGGCCACAGGTGGCAAATCGGCGATGTTTTCGACTGTATCATACGGGTATACACGTTGCGGCGTGCGTTCGCTCCATAAATCAGTGAGGCGTTGGGCTTGGCGTGTGACAATCAAGGTGTGTTCATCGGCTTCGCGGCTTTGAACGTGGTCTAAAAACAACCGTAACTGCCCACCAAAACGTATATCGGGCGCAAAACCCAAAGTAGGCGCTTGTTCGGCGTTGCCTCCCAAATGTAAAGGGTGGCGATCTAACAAGCCATCATGTAAATCGTCCCATGTATGATAGGCAATTGGCATCGTGGGGGGCAGCAAATCGCGGAGCGTGCGATCTTGTCGCAATTCAAGGGACTGTGCTTCTAACTCGGCGGTCATATCGCGTAGGGCATCCCAGTGATCCACCACAATTAGTGCATTGCCGGGCATATAATCTAAGATGCTAGCAGCATTGGGATAGACCAACGGTAGATAATACTCGGCATGAGGAAAAGTCATTTCGCTCAATAAATGCGTTAAGTCATCTATCAGCGAGTCTACATTTTGTGACTGCGACGGCTGGCTAAGAAACCATTGGTTTAAGACAGCAGCAACAGGCGGGGTATCTTTGGGTAACACCTCGCGGGCTGGTGTAATAAACATTGCTTGTGTAGTTGCAATCGAGCGTTGTGTGGTCGGGTCGAATGTTCGCAGGCTCTCAATCTCATCGCCAAAAAACTCAATCCGAATTGGCATGTCATCGGCCGGCGGAAACACATCTAAGATGCCTCCGCGTCGGCTAAATGTGCCCGGCTGTGTTACAACTGAAGCAGGCTGATAACCTGCCGCCACCAAGTGATATACCAACTTATCAAGATCAGCACGTTGGCCTAACTTAAGCTGCCACGATGCCGCCAGAAAGTCACGCATGGGCAATGTTTTTTGCATGAGTGCATGGGCAGCAGCCACGATAATAGGAGGGGCTTGAGTTGGCGATGGATGGGCCAAAGCAGCAAGGGTTTGCAGCCGCGCCCGAATGGTAGCGTCTGTCCATGGGGCATGGTCATAAAAAATAGCGTTGGGTTCTTGGAAGCGCAAAACCGATACATCGGGCAACCACGCTGGCAGTTGTTCGGCGATATCGTGGGCGCGGTCGGTTCGATCACATACAACAAGGATCGGCACTTGCAAGGCGCGATAAAGCGCCGCGACGACATAGGGCCGGGCGGCGCGTATAACCGACAAATCCATCGGCGCAGTGGTAGATGGTAGGCGCTGCACAAGCGCCGAAAATGATGGCTGCGCGGTAAGAACGTTCAGCAAGCCGTTAAGGTGCATACTGCATCCTTTTTTAGCTAAAAATGGAAAAAGGCCGAACTATTATTAAACCGCATAGACGTTAAAAAAGCCTTAGAATGAGATCCTACCGGCTGCCATAATCGGCAATGAAACGATAAGGATACAATTCTGGTAGATCGCTGGCTGTGTCTAGGGCCTGCAAGTCGCTTTCTGAAAGGGGCACAGCCACCGCGCCCAAGTTGTCCTCTAGTTGTTCCATCGTACGAACCCCAATAATAGCGCTGGTAAGATAGGGTTTGCGTAACATCCACGCCAACGCTACTTGTGAGTAGGTGACATCATAGCCTTCGGCGATACGCCCCACTGCTTCTATGATGTTCCAGTTGCGCTCGGTATTGCGCCGATCCCACGTCTCTTCTTCACCCGACGGTGATACACCAATACGCCCATCGCTGGCATCGGTGGGGCGTTGATCGCGGGTATACTTGCCCGATAAAAAGCCGCCGCCCAAGGCCCCCCATGGCATAAGGCCCACACCTTCTGACAGCAACAAATCAGTGAACTCATATTCTAAATCGCGCTTGACAAGGCTATATTGATATTGGGCCGCTACAAAACGTGCCCAACCGTTGGCATCGCTAACCGCCAACGCTTTCATCAGTTGCCACGCCTTAAAATTCGATACACCTACATAGCGCACCTTGCCCGCTGCCACCAAATCATCAAAAGCCCGCAACGACTCCTCTATAGGGGTGATCGGATCCCAGCAGTGCATATAGTACAGATCAATATAGTCGGTATTGAGGCGACGCAGGCTATTGTGTACCTCGTCCATAATATGATGCCGCGACAACCCTTGATCATTCACGCCTGTGCCGCGCTCGAAGCGGACTTTGGTGGCGATAGTCACTTGGCCGCGTTTGCCGGCAACGGCCTTGCCCACAATTTCTTCTGACCGCCCATCAGCATAGACATCGGCAGTATCAAGATGATTGCCACCAGCTTCAATATAGCGATGAATAATGCGTTCGGCTTCGTCGGGTGCAGTTGAGCGTGGGCTATTTTCACCGAAAATCATTGTCCCTAAACTTAGCTCTGAGACCAATAGGCCAGTGTTGCCCAAACGTTTATACTTCATTCTAAATTCTCCTCTGATTGGGTAGTTACTTTTGGCTTGGGTTGAGGTGGCAAGGCGCGTTGGGCCGCTTCTTCAGCAGTGCCATTGTGCCGATTCATGGCATGTTCTAGGCCAAAGCGTAGCCAATCTTCTAGGGCGCGCACGGCGCGATCAAGTGTTTCTTGCAACAAAACATTATCATCACGCCGAAAGGGTTGTAGCACATACTTAGCAGGTTCCATGTTGCCGGGTGGACGGCCAATCCCGAAGCGCAGGCGTGGAAACTCATCAGTTCCCAATTGTTGAATGATGTCGCGCACGCCTTTTTGACCGCCTGCGCCACCCTTTGGCCGCAATCGCAGTGTACCAAGCGGAATATCCAAATCATCCGACACGACCATAATTTGTTGGGGGGTAATTTGATAAAAATCTGCAAGTCCGCGCACTGCGCTACCACTTAGGTTCATGTAGGTTTGGGGCTTCACAATTAAAACACGCTTTTCGGCAATTGTGCCATCAGCAAAAATGGCTTTGGCCTTTTTGCCGCTAAAAGGTAATTGATAGGCTTTGGCCAGCGCCTCAATCCCAGTAAACCCGATGTTGTGGCGTGTGTTTTCATACTCGCGGCCGGGATTACCCAACCCCACAATCATATAACGGTTCATGAATTATCTTTCATCATTAATGTCGCGCATCTGCCATATCAACTGGCGCGTGATGGGCCGTAGCCGCGCCCGCACCGACAGATAGGCGAATAAAACACCGAAAAATAAGAGGGTAACAATGCCCCCTGTGCAAAACGCGCTCTGCAAACGCCCAAATTCAATTGAAACGCTTTCGGTAGTGGTAGTGGCGGGTGCAGCAGGCTGTCCACCGGACAGCACCTCGACAGTTGGGCGCGGTGTGTTGGTGGGCGGCAACTCGATGCCCGATGTTGGTGAAGGCCCCGGTGAGGGCGGGGGTGGATTTACACCTGTGTCTACAGTAGGCAAGGGTGGTGGTGCAGTGTTAACGAGTTGCAGATTCGTCGCAATCACGGTCACAGGTTCTATGGTTGTATCGGTTAGGGCAACCCGTAATCGGATTTGATACAACCCATCCGCCACACCATCGCCTACGGTATTCCACACGCCCAAAATTTCATCGGTAGGGGCTTGTTGGGTAATTTGGCGCGTAACCGGCAACCAGATTGGCGAGGGAGTCCCTAGATTGGCATACTCTAGCTCATAGTAAGCAAATGCTGTGGGATGGGCCGCACTTCCTCGAATGATCACTGTCCCTGAAATGACCTCGCCCGTTGCAGGCGAAGTAATGATCGCTATTGTATCAGCGATATTGGGAGGCTCTTGGGCATAAGTAGTGGGAGCAAAAGTAGTGCTAACAAGCACACAAGCCAATATTATCAACACAAGATAGCGTGTTGGCATTAGAAATCTACTCCGCCGTGATATAAGGACGCAAATTTTCGAGGGTGCTCTCGCCAATGCCGCTAACATTATCTAATTCATCTATAGATGTAAATGGCCCATTTGTGGTTCGATAATCAATAATGTTTTGCGCTGTGGCAGGGCCAACGCCGGGCAGTGCATCCAATTCTTCCAGTGTGGCACTGTTGATATTGATGGGTATTGGCGCATTGGCGGTCGGAATTGTGGCTGTATCATCTGAGGCGACATCGGCAGAAACCGACGGCACCACGATCATTTGACCATCGCGCAGTTGCTCGGCTAAATTGACTCGTGTTAAATCAGCGTCAGATGTTGTGCCACCGGCTGCGGCCAGCGCGTCTACTTCGAGAACTCCCGGTGCCTGCGCTGCGGAC
>CAZLPC010000106.1:0-8714 GCA_964561305.1 uncultured Anaerolineae bacterium | reverse complement strand
AGCAGTATTGGTCGGTGTATCGGTCGGCGTGTTGGTAGCCGTAGCAGTATTGGTGGGTGCATCAGTCGGCGTGTTGGTAGCCGTAGCAGTATTGGTAGGTGCATCAGTCGGCGTGTTGGTAGCCGTAGCAGTATTGGTGGGTGTATCGGTCGGTGTGTTGGTAGTCGTAGCAGTATTGGCGGCCGTGCTGGTAGCCGTCTCGCTTGGAACTACTGTAGTGGTAGTGTCAGTAGCTGTGGCCGTGTTGGTGGGTGTATCAGTCGGTAGCGCTGTATTGGTCTCGGTTGGGGTGTTCGTCACAGTCGCTATATCGGTTGCTGTTGCCGTGTCGGTGGGTGTGTCAGTCGGTAGTGCCGTATCGGTAGCGGTTGCTGTGTTGGTCGCTGTATCCGTCGCTGTGGCTGTATCCGTTGCGGTAGCGGTGTCTGTAGGAAGCGGCGTATTGGTATCGGTAGCAGTTGCTGTATGGGTGGCGGTATTGGTGGGTGTATTGGTCTCAATCACCAATAAATTGCTGATGGGGGTCTCTGATGGCGCTTGGGCCACCACAATTGCTGTTGGGTCTTCGGATATATCGGCCCCAACATCAGCCGAGCCAGATGGTGCGGCCGCAGTTTGTTCGCTAATGGCTTCGCGGGTTTCGGTTTGTTGGGGCGGGGCCACTGTCGGGAAGCCACTGCTACACGCGGCCAGCGCCACCATCACCAAAACAAGAAGATAACGATAAAGTTTCACTGCTTTCCTCCAACCAAGTTTAGGCCTCTATACAAACTTGCCTTATAACTATACCGAAGGAGCGCCAACTTGCAAACGGCCCACTGGTGTCCTTTAAACAGCTTTTATCTCAATGATCTGAGTATACCCATATAAAACTGTCGAAAAGTCTTTACAATCCTGTTTATTCTAAATAAATTTGTGTGCCGTTTACCAAAACTTAACCCACATCATCTAACATCTGGCGTGGCCTCTTGTAAGCCAGTTTGTTGCAAAATCATTGAGGCCTATTTGAAACTCATTTATCAAAGGAAAAAACATCACTTATGCTCAAATTTCATTCTTTGAAGGGGCGTGTTTTGCAGCCCCTGTTGCTCGTTATGTTGATGGTAGGGGCGCTAACGTTCTCCTTCCAACCGACAATTACCCCACAGATGGCCGAAGCGGCCCCCGGCGATGTCCGCATCACAGGTATTGTGGATGGCGATTTATCAGGTGGTAATCCTAAAGCCATTGAACTCTATGTTGAGGGCACTGTTGACTTAACGGGTTGGCAAGTGTGGCGTGCTGCTAATGGTGGTGCATTTACCAGCGTCGGAACGCTGGCAGGTACATATACTGATGAATTTGTATATCTAGTTGGGTCTGCTAATAATGGTGTGGCTCAGTTTGATGCGGTTTTTGGAACCAGTGGTGACTTTGCTAATAGACCATTGGTAAGTACACAAATCAATGGCAATGGTGATGATAGTTTCCAGATTCGCTTGCCTGATGGCGTGACAGTTATTGATCAAGTCTGGGAAGCTAACACCGATGATATATACCGAGATTCTTTCTTATATCGTCAAAATTGCACCGGACCAGATGGCGCAAATTGGATTGCCTCAAATTGGATTATTCCGGGGAACGGTGAACTAGATGGTCTTGACGCTAGTCAACATACTGCTGCTATTCCCTTCGGCACATGGGAATTGGACACAAACTGCGACTCTGATCCGCCGCCCGACCCCGACCCGACCCCTGCCCGCATCTATGAATTGCAAGAAAATGGCGTGCTTTTTGGCAACCCCGGCCCCTTCATTGTTGAAGGTGTGGTGACGAACGACGTGCAAAACACGCTCAACGGCTTTTTCATGCAAGATGCTGTTGGTGATGGCGACCCCACCACATCGGATGGTATTTTCGTGGTTGCGCCCACCAGCTTGTTGGATGTGTCGGTGGGGATGGTGGTAGAGGTGACAGGTACTGTGGGCGAGAGCTTTGGCCAAACCCAAATTACCGCTACTGTCGTTATAGACACGGGCGCTACTGACGTGATTATCCCAACCGTTATATCCTTGCCGATTGCCAGTGTGGCCGATTGGGAGAACTATGAAGGGATGCTGATCACTGTTGTTGGCGATGCGGGCGGCATTTTGACCGTAACAGATGTGTTTAATCTTGGTCGTTTTGGTGAATTTACGGTTTCTAGCGGTCGTTTATTCAACCCCACCAATGTCTACCTGCCCGGCTCGCCTCAAGAAACTGCCTTGCGTGAAGAAAATACACGCAACCGCTTAACTGTTGATGACCTGTTGGATGATACCCTAGACCTCAACACGCCCGGCAATGTGCCCTTCATCCCCACCACCGAGAGCGAGTTCCGCAATGGCTTTACTACCCCCAGTATCACGGGAACATTGGGCTATGGTTTTGCTGCCTATCGTTTGCGCCCCACCCAAGCCCTTGTGTGGACAAACGCCAATCCACGCACGCCTACGCCTGCGGCAGTGGGAGGTACACTGACGGTTACGAGCTTTAATGTCCAAAACTATTTTAATGGTGATGGGGTGGGTGGTGGTTTCCCGACTTCGCGTGGGGCTTATTCGCCTGCCGAATTTACCCGCCAAACAGCTAAGGTGGTTTCGGCCATTTGTGCCATTAATGCCGACATCGCAGGCCTCATTGAGATTGAAAACGATCCAGATGTAGCCAATATTAGCGCCATACAGACGTTGGTAGCAGCGTTGAATGCCGAGTCGGGTTGTGGGCCTTATGCTTACATTGCAACGGGCACAATTGGTACAGATGCGATTAAGCAAGCTTTTATTTATAAGCCCGCGACAGTTACGGCTATTGGCGACTATGCCATTTTGACCAGCGCCATTGATCCACGCTTTAATGACAGCCGCAACCGTCCCGCCTTGGCCCAAACCTTTGAGGACAACAACGGCGGTCGCGTTACTATCGTTGTCAATCACTTGAAGTCGAAGGGTAGTGGCTGTGGGGCTGGTGATGATAGTCCCATTCAAGGTAATTGTAATGGTACGCGCACCAGTGCTGCCGAAGCGATGATTGACTGGCTAGCAACTGATCCGACTGGCAGCAACGATCCCGACTTTTTGATCATCGGCGATATTAACGCTTATGCCCAAGAAGACCCCATCCGCACAATTAAAGCCGGCCCTGATGGTATTTTGGGTACAGCCGATGATTATATTGATCTGATTGAGAATTTTGTTGGCCCCGGCGATGTTGCCTATTCTTACACCTTTTTTGGCGAAGCGGGCTATTTGGATCATGGGTTGGCCAATAGCACCTTACTAAGCCAAGTGACGGGCGTTACTGAATGGCACATTAACTCTGATGAGCCAAATCAACGGGGTTATAATGACAGCCTGACTGCGCCCGGTAAGCCTGCTGCTGCGCGTTTTCCTGCTTATCTCTATGAGCCAAACGCCTTCCGCTCATCGGATCACGATCCGGTGGTGATTGGTTTGAACTTGCGGCGCAGCACCGAGAGCGAAAACCCCACGATCTTCCGCATTGGTGATTGGACAGAGACTCCGTTTGCGGGGGCATCGGGTGGCACGGCTTTGTGCGCCACAGGCAACTTGGCACGGTTGGCAATACCTTTTGATGGTACAAGCGTCGGTGTTACCCATGTTGTGCAACCGGGCGGCGGCAGCTATGCGCTCGTTATTCCGGGTGGCACAGGTGCTTCACCTGTTAACACCAATGGCACATTGGGCCTAGAGACCCGCACTGGCTCGACAATAAACACTGGTCGCAATGTGGCACGGGTAGAAGTGCTGTCGGGTACGGTCTGCATTGATACATTTGATGCTGCTCTCAATCCTGCTAATGCTTTGCCCAATAGCCCCATTTTGCTGACATCATCTAATCAACTGACAGGGCCAACCCAAGCTCGTATTAGTTGTATTAATACCAGCGCCCGCGTGCAAACCATCATAAGTTACAGCACTGCCAGTGCATTGCACGAGTTATCGGCTGTGTTTGTCACCAATGGCGAAGTTGTGCAAACCCAGCGTATTTTGCTGACTACCCCCAGCTTTATCGCAACGTTCCGCTTCAGCCTAAGTTACTATTTCCCTGTGCCACGACCAGCCGTACCGGGTTATAGCTTGGGGACAGGGGCAGGCAATCCGCTCAATCCTACTGACACTGAAATACTCATTCAGTTCCGTAATCAAGGCACGGGTGCTTGTGTCTCTACATCTTATGAATATGCGTGTAGCACAGGTGTGGCTGCGCTCACCCAAAACGTGAATACTTGCATCTTTAACTAACCACCACTGCTGGAATCAGCCTAAAGCTTTAATAAAAATGCCCTGTTTTCGTAACAGGGCATTTTTTGTTCTACTCTAGCCGAGAGGCGGCGGCAGTGTCTAAAAACCACAATGGATCGTGTATCATTTGCGATGGTAGGTGTTGTGGATTGTGCGGGCCTTGCACAACGGCTTGCAAAGCAGCGGCTTTGTCAGCACCAGCAACAATAAAAGCGACACTATGGCCGAGATTGAGTAGTGGCGCGGTCATCGTAAGTCGCCATGCCTCTAGTTTGGGCACAAAATTGGCCAGCACCCACTGATCATCGGCAGCATTTAACGCATTTGTTTCTGGAAAAAGCGAGGCCGTATGCCCATCTGCTCCCATACCCAACAACACCACATCAAAGCGCGGTTCTTCAGCACCAAAAAAAGCCCGAATTTGCGCTTCATATTCAACAGCAGCAGCCTGTGGATCATCTTCGCCTTTCATCCGGAACAGATGATCGGCGGGAATGGGGACATGCTGTAACAAAGCCGTGTGCATCATCCCATAGTTACTATCAGGGTGAGCGGGCGGCACAGCGCGTTCATCACCCCAAAACACATAAGTACGTGCCCAATCTAGGCGGGCTTGGTAAGTGGGCTGGGCCAATGTTTGATAGGTCAGGCGCGATGTCGAGCCGCCCGAGGCCACTAATAAAAATCGTCCTCGCGCTTCAATTGCCGCTTCGGCTGCACCGATAATCCATTCGGCAACATCCAATGCCACTTGCTCAGGATTGCTAGCAATATGAATCATGATTTAGTGCATCCCACAATCGTGCCGCCAATGGTGATCGAACTTGTCAAGCAGCGCATCGGCACTTTCGGGGCCCCAACTGTCTACCGGATAGGTTTGCATAGGCGGGGCGCTGGGATCATTCTCCCACCCATGAATAATGGGATCTATAATCTCCCACGACGTTTCGATGCTGTCGCTGCGTGAATAGAGTGCTGCATCACCATTTAACGCATCGTGCAGCAAGCGCTCATAAGCATCGGGGATAATAATCTCATCAAATGAATCGGCATAGTGAAATTCTAAATTTACCGAGCGCGTCTCGCGCTGAGAGTCGGGCACTTTAGCCTCCATTTTCAGATGGATACCTTCATCGGGCTGAATACATAAGCTCAACACATTACGCGGGATACTGCCTTCATCAAATACTTCAAACATACGATGGGGGGGGCGCTTAAAGACGACATTGATCTCGCTGATCTTTTTGGTTAGGGCTTTACCAGAGCGCAAATAAAACGGTACGCCTTGCCAGCGCCAGTTATCAATATAGAGCTTTAGGGCGGCGTAGGTGGGGGTTTGGCTGCCTTTAGCCACGCGCTCTAGTGCTGTATAGCCTTCATATTGTCCGCGAACGGTATCTGCTAGCTCAATAGGGCGTATCGCCCGCAATACCTTTGCTTTTTCGTTGCGAAGATCGGTGGCGTTAAAAGAAAGAGGTGGCTCCATTGCTACCAATGACAAAAGTTGTAATAGATGATTTTGGAACATATCGCGTAATACGCCCGATGTATCATAATAGCCGGCCCGATCACCGACATCTACCGATTCTGCCACTGTAATCTGTACATCGGAAATATAATTGCGGTTCCAGAGCGGCTCGATAATCGTGTTGGTGAAGCGGAAGAACAAGATATTTTGGGCGGTTTCTTTGCCCAAATAGTGATCAATGCGATAAAGCTGCGACTCGGCAAATACTTTGTGCAAGTCACGTGTGAGATCACGGGCCGATTGTAGATCGTGACCGAACGGTTTTTCAATAACCATACGTCGCCATGCGTCGCCATTATCAGTATGCAGCCCATGCGCGGCCAAACTGTGGGCAATCGGCGCAAAAAATTCGGGCGCAGTGGCCAGATAATACAAGTTATTTCCATCGCCATGGTCATCTAAAAATAGCTTCAGTGACCCGAATTCGGCTTGGTTATCCAAATTGCCCGCAATATAGAAGATGTGGGGGGCAAAG
Source organism: uncultured Anaerolineae bacterium (assembly GCA_964561305.1). Classification (GTDB taxonomy): domain Bacteria; phylum Chloroflexota; class Anaerolineae; order Aggregatilineales; family J027; genus J027. The sequence continues at coordinate 2,428 of CAZLPC010000106.1, read as the reverse complement.
CCCGCCCATTGGTCGGCATTAAAGGTTTTGCCCGAAAACTCCTTCACGCCACTTTCAGCAACATCGCGCATTTCATCGTGCGACCAATCGCGCCGCGCATAGCCAATAATGCGAAACTGTTCGGGCATTCTGTCTTTAATATATAAGTTGTAGAGGGCCGGAATGAGCTTGCGACGGGTAAGGTCGCCTGTTGCGCCAAAAATGATAATGTTGGTTAAATCGCTCATGTTTTATATAAGCCCCTATTCTGACTTTACGGCATGGCCGCCAAATTGATTCCGCATGGCTGCTAACAGCTTGGCAGCATAGCTGTCGTCTTGGCGGCTGATAAAACGCGCCATTAAGGAAAGGGTGATCACGGGGGCGGGCACATCCAGATCAATGGATTCAAACACCGTCCAGCGCCCCTCACCAGAATCGGCTACCCAGCCTTTAATGCCAGCAAGGTCTTGATCTTGGCTGAGGGCGTTGGCCGTAAGATCGAGTAACCACGAGCGTACCACGCTACCAAAGCGCCAAATTTCGGCAATTTGATGTAGATCAAGCCCAAAGTCGGCTTTGGCTTTCATAATTTCAAAACCCTCGGCATAGGCCTGCATCATGCCATATTCAATGCCGTTGTGTATCATCTTAACAAAATGCCCGGCACCACTGGGCCCCACATGCCCCCAACCAATATCAGCAGATGGTGCCAGCGTTTCTAAGGCAGGGGTAAGGGTCGCCACCGCTTCGGCCTCGCCACCAATCATCATGCTATAACCTTCTTTTAGGCCCCACACACCGCCGCTGGTTCCTACATCTATAAAATGAATGCCCTTGGCTTTTAGAGTTTCGGCGCGGCGCATGGTCTCTTTATAGTTGCTGTTGCCACCATCAATAATAATATCGCCCGCCGACAGCAAACCAGCTAATTCATTGACGGTGCTTTCTGTAGGGTTTCCAGCAGGAACCATGACCCACACTGCACGGGGCGCTGGCAGTTTCTCAGCCACTTCGGCCAGTGTACGTGCGCCCACTGCGCCCTCAGCTTCGGCGGCAGTAATTGCGTCTTCATTCAGATCAAAAGCGACCACCTGATGCCCGCCCAGTAGCAGGCGTTTGACCATGTTGGCCCCCATTTTGCCCAGCCCAATCATTGCGATGTTCATTGTGGTATGCTCTCCTGTGATGATTAGATGGATACAGCTTTGTTTCGACTATCTCACAATTTGCTAAGGGAAAGATGAATAGGATACTATGCCAGTATATCGCGTAACTTGCACTTGTTTTGAGGAGTTATAGATGGCAGACCTTACAACACCTTCTGCTATAGAAACGGCTTTGGGAACGTTGCATCCTTCCCATTTCGGCTTTTGGTTGCGCGATGATGCGCCACTTAACCAAACAGGCGATTTTGCTTGGCAAAAAACATACACCGACATTGGCAAGGTGTACTTTACGCGCCTAGATTGGCAACATGCCAACCAATATTTCCAGTGGGGTGATACAACGCGGGCCGGCCTAGAGATCATTAATGTGCTGCAACATAGTATTTGGGCACTGACCGAAACCAATCTTACGTCGGCCCTAGATATGGCTAATCTAGTGGATACGGGTGGCTCTATGACGGTGGCCTATCGGGCCGATGTGGGTCTTACGCCAGAAGGATGGTTGGGCTTTGTGTTGGGCTATGGGGCCCGAAACGGTGTACTGGCCTCGCGCTTTTTAGCAGTGCAGCCCATGGCCCGTAATGCTGGCCTTGCCCGCGATATGAAACTTTTGCAGGCTTATGCTGCGCTGCAAAGCGGTCACCATGCCGCCGAATGGACTTTTGACCCCATGCGCTCGTTAAATGCCCATCTCAATTTCAATAAATTAGGCGCTGTGGCCGAACGCTACAAAATCAACAAATATGGCAAATTCAAAACATCCCTTTATGGTGATGTTCCATCAGATCGCTTTGTGGTGCGTTGGAATTTGACTGATCCCATTGTTCAATCCTACTTGCGCGGCCAAACCCACCGACCCCCGGTTCACTTAGCTGATATTCCTGCGATTGTGCCAGCCAATATGAATATTGCCAGTGATGAAGCCTGGCCCGTGGTAAAGTTGACTGTACCTTATAGCATTGATGAGCTAATGGCTAGTGATGCATCGGCGGCACTGGCAGCACGGGCAACAGTGCGGGCAATTTGTGTGGCACTCTTAAATGCCGAAATACCACATATTGATGAAGCCCCACGCCCTGATCCGGCGTTTGCTTATATTGAGCGTCAAACGGGGCGCTATCGCCTGACGCAAGTTGTCGCTGATGCCGAACAACGACATAGTTTTTATATTTTTCATTTGAAAGACAGCCAACAATAAAATGAATGTTATATTGTCAACACCACCCTTTCATGCGCCCATTCATCTTGTGAATATTGCCATTATTCAAGTGCGCCTTTCA
>CAZLPC010000105.1:0-8747 GCA_964561305.1 uncultured Anaerolineae bacterium | reverse complement strand
CACGCTACCCCAAATGGGTATAGCAGCGCTATCGTCATCGTCGTCTTCTTGGTCTTGCTGCATAATACGCCGCCGCAGTTCTTCTTGACCCATCTCATTTTTAATTTGGCTCAAAAAGCGCACTGCGTTATAGGCCCTTTTCCGAACAGTTTCGTTTTGGTCAAAAGTAGCCACTTTATTAAGGGCAGGCAAAGCATCTATATCTTTTTGCTTGGCCAGTTCGGTAGCAGCAATAAACCGCTCTTTAGCATTTTCACTTTGAAGCTGTTTAATAAGTTCACGGGTTCGACGGTTCAATTGGACTTGACTCCGATATGATTTGGTCAACAATAACAGCAATGAATATCTTTGAATATCAATAACTATACAAATTTAAGGGAATCTTGTCGAAACGTTGAACATTTTCACTTTTTTAGGGCTAGCAATGGCATTGTTAATGGGAGCAGGCTTGTTGTGGTGGTTGTTGGTTACCACCGAAGGGGTCTATTTAGGGCGAAAAATGGTTATTTGGCTATATGACCTTTATGCCCAACGGTATGACACACTGAAAAACACCAACCCCACTTACGAACTCGCCTTTACGGCCCACCCCATTATAGCGCGGATGCCCATTGCTGATCCATTACTGCTGGATGTTGCCACCGGAACAGGCCGCTTGCCCGACACCTTGCTGCAACACACCGAGTTTGCCGGCCAAATTATTGGGATTGATCTCAGTCGGGCCATGTTGGTGGTGGCCGCCCAAAAATTAAAGACCGCCATCCAGCACGGACAAGTGCTATTATTGAATGGGCCCGCCGAACAATTGCCCTTTGCCGATGCAAGTGTTGATATTATAACATGCCTTGAAGCCCTCGAATTTATGATGAATGATCGCGTTGTATTGGAAGAAATGAAGCGCGTGTTAAGGCCGGGCGGGTTCTTGGTTGTCACCAACCGACAAGGACGCGACCGCATCTTAATGCCACGCAAAGTACGCACCTACACAGCATTTGAGGCACTTTTGCAAGACGATCTAGGCTTCCAGATCGATACTGTCAATCATAAATGGTCAGATATTTATGGCTTGGTCATCGCTAGTAAGCCCGGCCAAGCCGAATCCATCGGCACGCAAGAACCGTTGTGGCGCGTCTTACGTTGCCCCAACTGTGTCCACACTGCCCTACAACCCATAGACGGCTATCCAGTGGCGACGTGGCGCTGTGAAAAATGTGAACATCTTATTCAACAAGCATTTGATGGCATCATCGAATTAAGGAGCTAAATCATGGCAAAAATTATGCGATACCCCACCACTGCTGGCATCCGTTATGGCCTAGTTGAGGACGGTGTAGTATTTGAACTGATGGGCAACAACCCGTTTGCTGCCGATTTGCAAAAAGGCGATGCAATGGGCGAATTTGAGCACCTGTTGCTGGCCCCGCCCATTGTGCCCAGCAAAATTGTTGCCGTAGGGCGCAACTATGCTGCCCATGCTGCCGAAATGAACAATGAGCTACCCACTGAGCCGATGTTGTTTTTTAAGCCTCCCTCGGCGCTGGTTGCTTTCGATCTGCCCATTCAGTTGCCACTTAATATTGGGCGCATTGATCAAGAGGCCGAGTTGGCGGTGGTCATCGGCAAAACAGCCCGCCGCGTGCTTAAAGATGAAGCCCTAAGCCATGTGTTGGGCTATACCTGTGGCAACGATGTTAGTGCGCGGGTTTTGCAGAAAAAAGATAATCAATGGGGGCGTGCCAAAGGTTTCGACACCTTTAACCCTTTGGGGCCATGGATAGAAACGGACATTCAAAACCCCAACAATCTGGCCATTAGCGCCCGTATCAATGGACAAACCGTGCAAAATAGCAACACCGCTTATATGGTTTTTGATGTCGCCACTTTGATTGAATACATTAGCCATATTATGACGCTTAATCCCGGCGATGTGATTATGACTGGCACACCCGAAGGTGTGAGCGAGCTACACGACGGCGATAGTGTCGAAATTGAAATTGAAGGGATTGGCGTATTACGAAATCCCGTCGAGGCAATAGACGAATCTTAAGCGGGGGCAATGTATTGCGGCGGCATAGCGTCTACCAACCATACCCCGTCTTGGCTGCAATAAAACACCACACCTTCAGCATGGGCACGGCTAGCATCTACTTGCAATACAACAGTGTGCCCACCTTGGCGCTGACCAACTGTGTGTGCGGTTTGATAATCGGCGCTAAGATGGACATATTGCCGCCGCATGGGCTTTAAGCCATCGGCCATAATCAAAGCGAGGGTTTGCTGGCTTGTGCCATGGTAAAGCAATGGTGGGGGCGCGGCAATCTCATAATCGGCCTCAATAGCCGTACTATGCCCATACATGGCGCGGATGCGATCGCCATCAATTTCATAGCGCTTTTTGTCGCTGGTAGCGATAAGGTCTTCTAGGTCGGCGCGGGTGATGTGGGCATAGCGGGGCCGTTCAAGTTTCAATGCCATTAGCAAGTCGTCTACATTCACCCAACCACCCTTCTCTAGGCTTAGGCCAAAGCCTTGCGGGTTGTGGCGCAACATCACCGATAAAATCTTGCTCAGTTTTTTGTCATGTTCGGGCATGGTTTTGCTTTCAACTCGTATAATCTTTGCAAGTCGATATGAAAAAAAGCAGTATGGCTTAAAAATTTTGTTTTTTTTAGCTAAGTTAATCACAAATATTATATGCCATAATATAGCGGCTGTATCTTGCTATCTCGCAATGAGGAGTTTTTGGGCTATGAAGTGGTTAATTACTGGTGGTGCAGGATTTATCGGGTGTAATACGGCCCATCAACTATTGCAAATGGGACATGAGGTTATTGTTCTCGACAATCTTTCGCGCAAAGGCAGTCAATCTAATCTTGACTGGTTACAAGAAAATCACCCCCATCTTCAATTTTTGCATGTTGATATTGTAGATTACGATGCACTTTACAGCGCCCTAAAATCCATTGGCACAGTAGATGTTGTTTTACACCTCGCAGCACAAGTAGCCGTTACTCTATCAGTTAACAACCCGCGCCATGACTTTATGGTCAATGCCCTTGGCTCGTTTAATGTGCTAGAAGCAGTTAGAACACTCGGTTGGGATAGCGTGTTATTGTACGCTTCCACCAACAAAGTGTATGGACACATGGACGAATATCCGGTCGTAGAACTCGATACACGCTACACTTATAAAAACTTGGCCACAGGTAACCCTACAACGACTCCTATTGACTTTTACAGCCCTTATGGATGCTCAAAAGGAACTGCGGATCAATATTTCCGCGATTATCATCGTGTGTATGGCATGAAGACGATAGTGTTTCGCAATTCGTGCATTTATGGTATACGCCAATTTGGAGTAGAGGATCAGGGGTGGATAGCTTGGTTCATTATTGCTGCAGTTTTGGGTAAAAAGATCACCATTTTTGGGGATGGTAAACAGGTGCGCGATGTCTTATTCATAGACGATTTGGTTAATGCCTTTATTAAAGCGGTAGAAAACCAATCAGTAACCCAAGGTCAAATCTATAACATTGGAGGTGGGGCTGCAACCACCTTATCTGTATGGGCTGAATTTGGACCATTACTAGAACGTGTGCATGGTGCAGCAATTCCGGTAGACTATCAAGGTTGGCGTGTGGGCGATCAGCCAGTTTATATTTCCGATATTTCTAAGGCAACAACAGACTTTGGCTGGCAACCTCAAATTTCAGTTGAAGACGGTATCGAACGTTTGTATAAGTGGGTTGTCGCTAACCGAAATCTATTTGAATAGAGTATATATAACGATGAAAATAGGTTTTGTTGTATATGGGCTAGATCGCCCAATAACTGGCATTAGCCGCTATGCCTTAGAAATGGCTAAAGCATTTGCGCAACAATCAGCAAATGTGACCTTGCTAGTTTCAGGTGGTTTGGGCCCCTTAGCTGACACACCGCTTGACCAACAACAGTTAGCAATGGCTCAACTAGCCCCAGCATTAATGACCCTTGGAAGCTTACAAATTGCCATAAAAGCTAAAAAGCTACAGTTTGACATCATTCATGATCCCAATGCAATTACCCCTTTTTTCTTTGGCACACGCGGTATCCAGCAAGTGGTTTCGGTACACGATGTAATCCCATGGAGTTTTCCGGGCTATAGCTCTCGCTTCGACAGTCTAATCTATAAGCAATGGCTACCCTATGCGCTGCCCAAAGTGGGAAAGATTATTACACCCAGTACCCATTCTAAGTCAGAGATTGTTAAGTATATGAAGCTAAACGCCAATAATGTTGAGGTTGTTCCTTATGGCGTAGACCCCGTTTTTCAAGCCTTGTCAGAAGAAACTGTTGAAGTTTATTTGAAAGACAACTTTCAAATTGATTTCCCTTATTTACTTTATGTTGGCAACCTTACGCTGCGTAAAAATGTTGAAAGCTGTTTAAAGGCCTTTGCACTCATTAAGGATCAATTTCCTGAACATCGGTTATTGCTTGTTGGCCCGAGCACTTTCCGCGCCTCAAATTTAGAACCACTGTTAGATAGTCTAAATATACGAGAACGTATTATAATGACTGGGCCTCTCAGCATTGAACTTCCTTATATCTACAATGGGGCTGACGTTTTCCTATTTCCATCGCTATACGAGGGCTTTGGCTTGCCTCCACTAGAAGCGATGGCATGTGGAACGCCTGTCGTTACATCAACCACAACCTCATTACCCGAAGTCGTAGGCGATGCGGGTTTATTGGTTGATCCCCTCAATGTGGAACAATTGGCCGAGGCTATCCGCACCTTGCTAAATGACACAACATTACGCCAAGAACTGACTGCCAAAGGGCTGGCCCGCGCCAAAACATTTACATGGCAAGCTGCCGTGAAGCGCGTCATGGAGATTTATAGCAGCCTTCTTTAGCGGTTTTCGTCAACACCAGTGCGGTGTGCTATGATTAAGCGCCATGTTGACAAAATTAATTGATCACCTTCCAGCATGGCTGCATCCTCGCTTTCCGCTTGTAGCAAAAGAAACGCGCTATCTGTGGGCAGTAGATTTTCGTATTTTGCAATTTGGCGATTTCTTAAGCCTGCTTATACGCGGCAGTAGATTTATTCCTTTTATGATTGTCGTAGCTTTTTTGGTTGCCGATATCCAACTGCTTGGATTTTTACTATTTCCCTTCGTCATCATCATCAGCACCAGCATTATCTTGATAGGAGAGTTGTTGTTTTGGCGCGTAATGATCAGCATTCCGTCGCAGGCCAGCGATTTTATTGCTGGCGAGCGCGAGCGCGGCACATGGGAGACTTTGCTGAGTACGCCCATTCCACGTCATCAAATCATCCTCAGCAAATTTAGCGCCGCCTTTTGGAATAATGCTCATGCCCTGTGGCCGCTGGTCATCGGTCGTTATGTGATGATGGTGTTATGGTTGGTGGAAGGCCTCTCGTTGGGAAGCCTTCAGCAAACAACTCGCCCGCAAGATGTAGGACTATTGTTCATCATCGGGGTGCTATTTTGCCTAACGCCGCTAATCGAAATTGGCAGCAATGCTGGGGTGGGGTTGATGGCATCTTTGCTGTCTACCAACCGGCTTCAGATTCATCTAGGGATTTGGTTTTATTGGCTGATTTTTCGTGTTGGGGCGGCTTTTGCAATGGTTGGCTCCTTTAGCCTAGAAGGCCAAGCCGCAAACCAGCAATTGGGAATGGTATTATTTCCACACTGGACGCTATTTGCAATCTGGTTAAATACTGCCCATGAACAATTTATTGGTTTGTTAGTTGTGGGTGGGGGATTATACATCGGTTTGCCAATAGTATTGTGCATAATGAGCCTTGCCCTGACTATCCGATTCGTGCAATATCAGAATACATAATCTCGTGATGTTTAAGATACCTATCAATACTAAAGTATCCCCCTTACGTGTCGTAAGTTTTTATGTATAGCAAACAAGGAGTTGCGCGTTTGAACTTTACGCCTATCCCCACCCGTATCGAACAATTGGTACAAGCCGCCATCGAAAACGCCCAACATGTTGGCGCTTTGCCCGCTTCTACTGAAGTGAACTTGCCTCCCATTAAGCCATCTAAAGTTGGCGATTACGCCTCGGCGGTGGCCATGGCCAATGCCAAAACTTTCCAAAAGAAGCCATTAGATATTGCCACAATTATCGCCGAACATTTGCCCGCCAACCCGCTCATCGAAAAGTTTGAAATCGCTGCACCGGGCTTCATTAATTTTTGGCTCAGTCCGCGCTGGATACATGAGCAGGTTAACAGCATTATTGCTGCTGGTGATGAGGTTTTTGCCCAAAACATTGGGCAAGGCCAGCGCCTGATGGTTGAATTTGTGAGCGCCAACCCTACTGGCCCGCTGCATGTTGGCCGCTCGAGGGGTGCTGTGGTGGGCGACGCAACCGCCCGCCTGATGGAAGCCTGTGGTTGGCATGTTCACCGCGAGTATTACTTTAACAATGGCGGCAAGCAAATGGAAACATTGGGCAAAAGCCTGCAAGCTCGCTATTTGCAAGCCCTAGGCGATACTATTGAATTTCCTGAAGACGGTTATCAAGGCGATTATTTGGTAGAAATGGGCCAACAACTGGCCACCGAAAACGGCCTAGCTTGGCGCGACAAAACATGGCTAGACTTTAAGCAATATGCCGAGCAACAGATCTTCAAGCAAATCGCCGCCACGCTTGATCGTATTGGTATCAAACACGATTTATATTTTAACGAGCTTGATCTCTATGAAAGCAATGCTGTGTGGGAAGCCCGCGACAAACTTGCTGCGGCCAACCACACCTATCAAAGCGCCACCCGCGAGAACGCCGACGCAGAAGAGCAAGAACGCGCCCAACGCAAAGGCGATGCACCAGCCACTTGGTTCCGTAGCACCACCTTTGGCGACCGCGAAGACCGCATTATTGTACGCAGTAACGGCGAACCAACTTATGTTTTGCCCGACATCGCCTATCATATCAATAAACTAGAACGCGGATTTGATCGCATCATCAACATTTTGGGAGCCGATCACTTTACTGAATCACAAGTGGTGAAATATGGCCTTAGCGCCCTTAACTATGATGCTGGCAAAGTAGATGTGGTGCTACACCAAATGGTGTTTATCGTCAAAGATGGCGAAGAAATTAAAGGCAGCACCCGCAAAGGCGACATTATTCCATTGGATGATGTGATTGATGAGACCGGCCCCGATGCCATCCGCTATTTTTTGCTGGCCCGCAGCACCGATAATGATGTCACCTTCGATCTGAATTTGGCGGTCGAGCAATCGAACGAGAACCCCGTGTTCTATATTCAAAACGCACATGTGCGCTGTGCAGGTATTTTGCGCCAAGTGGAAGAACGTGGCTATCCTGAAGATTGGGATGCCGATGCTGATCTATCACGGCTAGAAGATGAAGAAGTTGCCTTTATCTTGAAAATGCTAGAAATTCCAGAAGTGCTAACTGCCGCCCACGATGCCCTAACGCCCTATCAACTGGCATTTTACACGCTAGATTTGGCGCGGGCCTTTCATCCTATGTATGAACGGGTACGGGTGCTGCATACTGAAGTGCCAGAAGACGTTGCCAAAGCGCGGCTGCGTCTGTATCGTGCTGCTAAGGTGGTTTTTAAGCGCCTACTGACCCTGATGGGCATGAGTGCCCCAGAGCGTATGTAGGCGCATCGGTTGGGGATAGGCGCACTAATAAGCGCTTCTATCCCCCAACAATCTCATCCAACGGTTGTAATGCGTACGTCTCTCCAAAGCCGTTATAAGACTTGGTGTTGGTTTGGACAAGCAGATAGGCAGCGTTGTTGATACTGCTGCTAAAGAGGCCTTCAATTGTTAGCGTAATGGTTTGCTCATAGATCAAATTGGTATCGGGAGCCACAGCTAGCTCCACTACATAGCTAATATTGATGGTAGGTGTGGCATTAGGCACGGCTTGATTGGCGGCTGCACCCAAATCAGCCAACGCCTGCTCATAATCCAACCCCAAAACAGTTAGCGCAGCTTCACCATCAAACGTAATGCGATAGCGCCGCACAGCTTGGCCCTCGATTTCATCATCCTCTAGGATGTCAATGTTATTAACAAGGCCAACCTGTAACAGGTTTTGCATAGCAGCCGCATTCGCTGTAAAGCGCAAGCCATCTACTGCTTCACTTACTTGCTGGTTGGTGACAGTCGCATTGGTCAAAATAGGTGTTTCATCAGTACCCAGCAAGCGCCAGCCCATAGGCAAGCCTTCTCGAAATTCAACATCGGTTGCATCGGTGTTGATATAGGTTTCAGAACCCGATTGTACCAATTGTAAATCTAGTTCTACGCTATCGTTGGTGTCTTGGGGACTGCTTAAGACAGTGCCTTGGCGCACATATTCAAAGCCAAGTCCTTGTATTTGCGTAATCTCCATACTAAATGTAGCAGCCAACCCATCTTCAACAACAGTGGCTTCGGCGCTCGTCTCAAATGTTTGCGTGTTTACATAGGACTCAAATATTTGGATATCCATTAAGTACGTCCCCGATTGAAAACGACGAACCGAGGTGGTTTGCGTGGTAGTATCTGCTGTGTTCACAAGATAACTGGTTTGGGTAGCAGTATTGCTATATGCCCCGCGCAACTGGGCCAACAGTGCCTCAACAATCGCATTATCAGGGTCACCATCTTGGGCAGCAATGGGGTGCGGCGCTATCACCACCAGCAACGATACAACCCATAACAAAGCTATGAAAAAACGTGTTTTCATCTAAA
>CAZLPC010000104.1:0-8750 GCA_964561305.1 uncultured Anaerolineae bacterium | reverse complement strand
TGTCGCATCCCGTGGCGATGTTGCTGGTACTCATCTTTTTCTTTGCGCTGTGGCGCTTAGAAGCCAAACCCCATTGGCTATGGGGGCTGGTAGGCGGGGTGGCGATGGGATGGCTATTTGCCACACGCCCTTCGGCAGCCGTAAGTATGGTTGCGCCGCTTGCAGCCTATAGCTTTGTGCGCGTCTTGATTGCTGCGATCAGGGCATGGCGGCCCATACAATTAATTTGGTGGCTGCGAATGGTGATTTTACTGGGGATGACCGCCGTCGCAACTGTGGGTGGGGTATGGGCGGTGAACCAACTGCGGAACCCGAACGAAAAGAACTTCCCAAATTGGCCAGTGTGGCCAGTGGTAGTCGTTGGGGCCTTGATTGTGCTGCAAGTGGTGTGGTTTATTCTCGCCAATCCGACCAAGCGTCAAAACCCCGCGCTTGTCTCGCGTGGGCTTTGGGGGACGCTCTTTCCTTTGCTGGGCGTGGGTGTGATGACGCTGGCTTTCAGCAGCACCCACTTCGTCTATAATGCGGTCATGACGGGGGATCCAAACCAAAATTTATATATATTGGTTTGGGAGTATGATCGTATTGGCTTCGGCGAAGGACATGGGCGTATCGGCCACACATGGGAACGCGCCAAACGTAACCTCAATTGGGACACCGATTGTTATGCCCGCGATTTATTTGGATGGGTGCAACAACCCGATAATTCACCCCCCGCACCTATAACGGGCAATCGGTGTGCTGTAGGCGACAATGCGGGCATGAGTTGGATATTTCTGCCGATTGCGCTGGTGTTGGGCTGGCGCAAACGCTGGTTGTGGCTGATGGCGGCATCCATCGGTGCGCTTATTTTCGGCACAATGTTTTATTGGATCAACGCTGGCGATTATAGCGCCCGATATTACTATGAAGCAACAGCCCTGTTGGCTATTTTATCGGCAGTGGGGGTGGTGGCAATAGCAGACTTGGTGCGACCATTACATATTCAAGCGGCGGTTTACGTCGTGATTTTTATCTTGGTGAGTTCTACAGTGATTAGTTATGGGCCACAACGTGTCGAGAAAGTGGCCAATATGACCCAGTTTCATCGCAACCAGCTTGCAATTGTAGAGGCTTTGCGCGCTGACCCCGATCAAGATGTGTTGATTATTTCGTATGGCGAGTACTCGACATGGCGCGAGATTAGTGTGCTAATGGCCCTAACCAGCCCATATTTAGATAGCCCATACGTTTTGGCCCGAGATCGCTATAATACTGAGCGCGAGCGCCTGCTGGCAATGTTTGGGGGGCGCGAAGTGATTTATCATGCCAATGGACGCTTTTTTCGGGCCACCGATATAACCGATGAAGAACAATCAAATGGGCCAACACCTGTTGGATTATCCACTGTGCATGGGCGTTAATTTTTCGGCTAAGTGGCCGCGGTGTATTTTAAAGTGATCAAAGTCGCGGGCGATATATGTATTGGGGAAGAAACTACAAGCTTCTTCACGAATGGTGCGTTCATTATGGCGGCGCGAAATGTGTGTTAGAATCAGCGTTTTTATACCCGTTTCGGCGGCCATGCGGGCGGCCTCGCCGGCGGTGATGTGGCCAACGCTACGGGCCAGATCGATTTCTTCATCTAAATAAGTAGATTCAATCACCAAACAATCGGCATTGGCAACCGCACTATACACCTCGGCATCTAGCATAGCGATGTCGCCAATGTGTACCAGTTTTGCGCCCGCAATGGAATCATCTAGCACAGCATCGGGCATAATCACGCGCCCATCAGCTAAGGTGACGGCTTCGCCGCGCACCAAACGTGCCCGTTCTGGCCCGGCCGGAATGCCCAAAACCTCTGCTTTATGCTCTAAAAACGGGCGATGGGAATGTTGCTGAAAGATAAAGCCAAAATTACCACTGCCGCGATGTACAACCGGAAAAGTAGATACCTGCATGTGTTTGTCTTCAAAAATGATCATCTGGGGGGCTAACTCGACGAGGGTAATGGGCATGGGGGGGGTAAACCCGCGCAAAGCCACCCCAAACACCAACGCCCCCACCCGCTCTAGGGTATGATAGCCGCCATAAATCTCTAAAAACTCAATGCCTTCTTCCCAATGTGCAATGGTCGAGAGCAGTCCGCCCAAACCTAAAATATGGTCTAAATGGCCATGTGTGAGCAAAATGCGATTCAGTTTCCGAAAACCCACTCCACTTTTAAGAATTTGGCGCTGTGTGCCCTCGCCACAGTCAATCAAAAAACGATGCTCGCGGGCGATGACCATTTGGGCAGGTAGCCCGCGATGGATGCTGGGCGCAGCCGCCGATGTACCAAAAAATACCACTTCAAACATAACACAATAGCCTATGGGGTCATGACTGCAAACGGCAGCCCAAAGAGCAAATATGCCCCGCGCACCATGCCTGTCTCGCCTTCATAGACGGGTAGTTGGTTGGTGGGGACGGTGTCGAACACGCCCAATGTCAGTTGATAATTTTGTGGACGCAAGGTATCGGGCAACGGCAGATAGGCAATCTGTATAACAATATCACGCGGTTGCAACAAAGTGGCATCTACGGCAAAACGATTGACTTCGGTATAAGGGCTAGCTTGGGGTGTGTCGTGTAGACGGATGAAAATGCCTATATTGGCCAATACGGGGCCATCAATACGCCAATAGGTAGTGAGCGTGATGACATTGCCAGCCCGCAATGGTTCATCTAGGCGCAATGGATCGTAACCCAGCAAGGTCATGTTGCCGCCAAACCGAATCGGATGCAGGGCGAGATCAAGCGTGCTGTTGCTAGGATTGCCCATTTCTTGTGGGTAAAACAAGGTTGACTCGCGGGCGAGTGTGCCACCTTTATCGGCCAAACGTTGTTCAACTTCAATACGATACAATGTGCCGTTGGGTAAGGGGTCTATCATTAAAGGTGTGGCGTTGTTTAGCCATGTGCGTAGGGCGGGCGGCATCGTCGCAACATCAGCCCCATCTAAGAACAACACCTCCATTGTAGCGCCGGCATTGATCAGTACAATATCTTGATTACAGTCGGCTATGCGATAGTCTACTTCGCCCCGATGCCGCATCCACGCCAATACTTGTTGGTCGGCAAGCGGTTGGGTAAAGTCAGAGAGGGCAGCGGGCTTAATTCGGTTAGCGCAAATAAGCACCGGATAGCCATTATCGCGGCGATCAAGATAACGGGCAGCATTGCCAATATTGGTCTGATAGGCTTGTTGGGTATCGGTGCGGTTGGGCCAATCTTGAAAGACTTGTTGCCACAACATCCACCCATAACGGCCCACAATTAAAACCAACAAGATCATACTTAGGCGGACTAAGGGTTGGGGCCATACGCCTAAGATGGTGGGCTTTTTTAGCCACGCCAGTTGTTCGGGTGGCTCTATATTATCGCGCAACACGCGCACCAACTCGACAACGCCAATCCCCACCAACAAATAAACTAACGGCCCATTAAAAGCCAGCGCCGTATAATTGGGCCCCTCTCTTAGCCAGAGATCGGGTAATAAGCCGACCCAAAACAAGATCAAAATGAGGGCATAATTGGGTTTGCGCCATCGCAGTGTGCTAATAACCATGCCAACCGCTAATAAAACACCCCCTTCAACCGAAGAGAGTACCGGAATGCCGGGTACATTATGAGCAGGGTTGCGGTCGCCACGCACAAAAAAGGCTAATAGGGTGCGCCCCACCGACTCGGCAAAATCCAATACTGATTCTGGTCGCTCGATCCATAAAAGATAGAGGCTAGACGCTTGGGGATTGCGTAATACTGAAATAAGATAGGGCAAGCCTAAAATAATGGCTAGGTTGAGAGCAAAGCCACTATTCCACCACGCATGATGTGAAACTGGCTGCTTGCTATAATAGAGATAAAGCACAAAGCACATTAAAGCAATGCCGGCCAAAATGCCGCTATAGTGTAAATAGGTGATAAACACCAGCGAGAGGGCCAGAGCAGTGTAGGGCATGGTTTTGGGGCGTTTAGTATGGATAACATCGCGTCCGATATAGTAGGCTTGGGCGGTTGTCCAAATCACCAACAATACCGATAGATTCATGAGTGTGACCGGAGTAGCTGTGCGAGCATTAATGACCGGCCATATCCCGAAGATCATTGCGACTAACGAGACATAGGCCACACCACGCCCAAACAACCGCCTTGCGGTCGTAAACAACAATGCCAAGCCAAGCAGATTGCTCCACACCGATACCAACCGATAACTGAGCAAGCCATCGCCCACAAAAAACGTAACCACGACTTGAATTAAGTGATATAAACTTTCGACACCGCGCTCACCAGTATCAAAAAAGACCACAATTGTTCCTTCAGTGGCAATCGTGCGTGTAATGCGGATGCTGGTGATTTCTTCAGAGGAGAAGCCCGAAGGATTCGCGGTTAAATCAATGACGCGCACGGCAAAACCGATGAGCAGTAGCGCAATCACCAACCATTTTTCCAACCGTCGCACCACACCAACTCCTTGACATGCCTAAAGGGAAATTTTTAGATGAGCCTATTATAACCTAAACGGCGGTGGCAATAGCAGTGCAGATCAACACGACCAGTCCCAACCCCAGCATGAAGCGCAACAAGTGTGTTTCGCGCTGGATAGCCGCTTGCAAAGCCACACCTTCATCTTTCTGAGCCAATAGTAAGGCGTGATCGAGAGACGGCACAACTGCAAACTGAATAATGCCGGCCAACAACACCATACCCCCAAAGGCTAAATGCTTAAATAGCATGGCGATAGTCCAGCTGTTACTGAAGGTAAACAGCCCTTCATAATGCTCGTCGGCCCCCACTTGTATCATGCCTGTCCCCAACAGCAACACTAAGCTAAGGTTGGCAAGCGGGCGATAGCGTTTGTTAAATGCCAACACAAATTTGCGTTGGGCATCACTATCTAGTGTGATACGGGCTAGCGGCCATACAATAAGTGTAAAAATCAACAATCCGCCAATCCAGATCACAGTAGCAATTAGATGTATAAAATGACTTAAAGAGAGAAACACCTCGTCCATAATTATGGAATATCCTTTTATTCGATGGGGTTTAGATCGGCATCGCGGGCAGGATGATCATAACTGGGTTCGGTAGAAATTTTTGCCATTTGCACCAAAGCCGGCCATGCCGGACGGCCATCCATCCCAAAGGGTAAGGGTGCGACAGTGCCAATCGCCCACCAATATTGTTCATCGTCTTGTGTCCAAGCCACATCAGGATAGTAAAGCGCCACCATTAAGCCCAACCATGGACGATACATCTTGGCGGCATACTGATAGGCTTTGCTGAGATAATTGGCTTGTGTTTGGGGTGACAGGCCAAACCAGCTATAAATTGAATCGGGACGGCGATCGGTGGTATAGCCCATCTCTGTAATGGCCATTTGTTTATGCCCATCTCCATTCGCCACCATAATGGCTCGCAGGTGCTCAATACGCCGAAAACAGCGCCATTGCAGACAACCTTCCGGCGAGGGGTGGCTGGGGTCGGCTTCGGGCGGATAGCGGAAGCCGGGCGTGTGGGCCGCCAAGATGTCGTAATGCTCACTAAGCCCCGCCGCATACATTTGCCACAAAAATTCATCGTCTGGCATGGCGCTAAAATCGCGGTTGCCTGTGGGCGACAAGCCGGCTGTGATGATGATGGCGTTGGGGTCGGCTTGGCGAATGGCGGCTGCACAGGCCGCCAGCAGTTTTACATACCCCTCTGGGCTAGGTACTGCATCGGCCCATTCGCGGGTTAGGTTTGGCTCGTTCCAAATTTGATAGGCGGCAATGCGTCCTTGATAGCGTGTTGCCACTGCCGAACAATACTCGGTTAGGCGTGTGGTATCAAAGGGTATGTCTCCATAACGTACATTGGGGCGTAGCGCCCAATCGGGAGGCTTACTGATGCGGGCCACCACTTCAATACCTTTTGCCTCAATATCATTTAGCATAGCATCTGCCTGTGCCCAAACATAACGTGCTGGATCATCGGTGGCGCGGCGCTCTGGCTCGATATCGGCCCATGCAAACACTTGCCGAATGTGAGTAAACTGCATCAGATTAATATGATCTAGCCCGACATTCCGATAACTCTCATCCCACCAAAAGAAGGCATGAATTCCATAAGTTAATGAGGGGAAAACGGTGTTGCTTTCTACATTAACGGCATCGGGGGCTAAATCGGTAACTGATGGATAGAGACGCGGTGGGCCATAGGGCAGGGTGCTGCTATGAGTAGGGTTTTGGGGATGGTTGTCTTGCGTGATTTGCAGCACTGCAACACCCGCAAGCACCATCATGATGAGGGCGACAATAGACAAAGTGAGTCGTTTTGACATGGTGTCTTGTGCTTTCTTAAATAGATGCAAAAACGGGAACATCAATAGATGATGCCCCCGTCATAATCTTGTGTGACGATTGGTCGTCTAGCAATGGGCTATGGACGACTACGGAAGTTCATGTCTGCGATATAGCCCCAAACCGGCGCTGGGTTATAGTTGGGGCGAATAAGCGAGTAGGGCATGTTGTCCCGATAGGGGCGCGACAAGTCCCATGCGGCTTCTGCCCCATAGTTTAAGTTCCAAATAATGGCCAAACGCACAAAACCCCATTCTTCCATTAGTTGAACAGCCTCGACGGTGAAGATGCGTTGTTCTTCTAGCGTATTGTCGTTAGCAAATTCAAAGCCCGCAATTGCTCCGCCAACAGGGGCAAGATCGAAGTCTTGCGTAACTGCCCACCCAAACTCGGTAACACACAACGGAATGGTGCTGCCGGCATTGGCAATTTTGGCGGCATAAGTGTTGAGGGTGGTATAAAACGACCACGAGTGATTGGGGTTGTCGAAGGGACCCCGGAAGCTGGCTGTTGGGTCGTTTGGCACGCGGTCGAAGGGGACATTGGGCCCAATATTATAGCCATTGTGGTGTGCGCCATAACAATCAATATAATTTAACACACCATTGGCAATAAGCTGATCCGTATATACAAAGTCGTCAATGGCGATCACATTGTCGTTTACACCAGTAGGCGAAAGCGCGCCGCTAACAATAATAATGCTGGGATCAAGGAAGCGAATAATCTCTGAAACAGCCGCTAGCATCCGCACATAGTTGCCGGCACTTAGGCCGCTGGCACTTGTCCACTCGCGGGCTAGATTCATCTCGTTCCACACTTCGACAGCGTGAATTTGGCTTGGATAGCGTTGGATGAGTGCGCCCACAAAGTTAGCAAAGTCTTGATTATTGGCGGGAGGGCCATGTCCTTCAAGATTCACACCCGGTTCACGCGCCCAATCGGGGCTAGAAACTACACTTACCAATACTTTCAAATTCTTTTCGTCAGCTTGTTGAAAGAACAAGTCATAGCCCAAGGCTTCCCAGTCATAAATACCACGTTGTGGCTCGGCAAATTCCCAGCGCACCTGCAACTTCACCCAGTTTAGGTTGAGTTGGTTGGCGGCGGCATCCATATACCCTGCCATACGCCCTTCGTCGTTGCCAAATGCAGGCACAACTTGAATACCCAAGTCAAATTTAGACTCTTGGCGGGGCGGAATGGTGGGGGTATAGGCGGGCGTAGCTTGGAACGGTTGGGCGGGGGCACTGATTGGCTCGTTTTCGACAACGTTGCTATCGGATGGCGCTTCTTCAGCGAGTACTTCAACCACTGGCGCAACTGCTTCGTCTTGGGCGACTGCTGCCACAGGTTGTGGCGCTACTTCTTCCGCAATAGCATTATCGCTAATGGTGGTGGTTTGTCCTTGATTGTCGGCACTGTTTTGAGAAACCACAATCACTGCGCCGTCGTTGCTGGCTGTGGCGGTTTCAAACTGGCCAGTGCCCACATAAATACCGACAAAAGTTGCCACACCAATTAGTACCGTAATACCCAACCACACGGCAACAAAGCCACGTAATTGTTGGCGTATGTGGGCCGAATGTTGATTGCTAGTACGTTCACGAGTCGTCATACACAAGTTTCCTTTGAAGTTGTCTTAATAAGCAACTGTAGTCTTTATTTTTGCAACGTGCTGGGCGATACATCGCCGCATACACACTGATCTGCCTCTGTCATCATACAGAGGCAGATATTACAACCATTTGGCCTTAGTGTCTAGCGGTTAGCGTGGGAAATATGCACAGGCCGGGCAAGAGCCATCGGGCCGAATCATGGCAAACCCTCCCATGGGGTCGTCGCCAAAGCTACCGCTAAAGTTTAAGTTCCAGATAATGACCATGCGTACCACGCCAGAGTTACGAGCCACATCAATGGCTTGGGCTGTCCACAACGCATGTTGTGCAACTGTGGTGTTGGCGGCCCAGCCGAATGTACTTGCTAGCCCACCAAACCCTTCTGGCGAGAGGTAGCCTAACTCGGTGAAGCACAAGGGGCGTGTGGGGAAGTAGCTACGATAGGTGCGGATCATCCCCAATAAATAGCGCGTATAGTAATTGTCGCCGCGAGGATCGCCACTGGTTTGGTAGGGGCTAACAATACCCTCGTTATAGTGAACGCCCAAACAGTCCATATAGGCAGCTGCACCTGCCGCCCGCATTGCCTCTAGGAAGCGGTTATCATTCCATACGCGATCCAAGCCGAACGCGCCTTCTGCACCAGTGGGAGCCAGCGCCGCGCTAATGACCAACGTATTGGGATTGTTGGCCTTAATAGCGTTAAATGAGCGGTCCAACAGTTGAGTATAGTTTGCGCCGCTAATTTGACCTGCTGGCCACTCGCGGT